>JANXUK010000111.1 GCA_025356275.1 Sphingomonadales bacterium
TACGCTGGCGTACTCGCTCGAGAGTTCCGGCCGGGCGAAAGACGCGCTTGCCCTGATCGATCCGGCGCTGGATTCCGCAGGCGACAATCGCCCCTACCTGCTCCGGTCCAAGGCGCTGGCGCTTGGCTGGTTGGGACGGCACAGTACCTTGTCCCTCGGTCAAAATGCCCTCAGGGATGGGGGCATCGCATTGGTCGAGAGAAAATGCCCCCCAATTGTGCCCCCAACCCTCCATGGTTGCAGGCGGATGGGATCGAACCCTATCGGCCAAATATGCTCTAATTATGGTGCTTTTTCCGTGGGTTGTCCAGATAATAACGGATTACATCGGACAGGGGGATGGAGCGGGTAGCGGGAATCGAACCCGCATAGCCAGCTTGGAAGGCTGGTGCTTTACCACTAAGCTATACCCGCGCGCGTGTTGCGTCGCAGGCGCTTGCCATGATCGCGGCGGCGGCGTCAACTTGCGTTTTATCCGCTCAGGTAACGGCCATCGCCTTGGCGATCACCGTGCAATATCGCGCAAACGTCACGGTGTGGTGATAGGTTGTGCGCGGCGCAGCTCCTTCTTGCGCCACAGGGGACCGCCATGCCCAAGCCCAAGACCACACGCCAGACCGTCCGCCGCAAGCCCGGTACGTTCGACGAGGTCATGGCCAAGCTGCTCGAACGGGTCGGGCTGGGCGCGCGGCTGGCCAAGGGGGAGAGCCTGATCGATCTGGCCGGGGCGTTGCTGTCGTTGCGGGGGCGCGCATCGGGACCGGCTTTGGCCTCGGCGCTGTTTGACCGTTATGAGGCGAGCGATCTTGCCGCGCGCCGCGCCTTTCTGGGCGAGCTTCACGCCGCTTTCCCGCGCGATGCCGATGCGATCGATGCCGCCGCCGCGCAGTGGCAGAGCCGCCGCGACGAGGCCAGCGCCGCCGCCTTGGCTCAAGCCGCCGAATCGCCCTGCCTGCGGCTGGTACAGATGCTCAATCTGGCGCCAGGGGGGACGCAGCGGCTGTTGGCGATGCGGGTCGATCTGCTGGGCGCCGGGGTCAAGGATGCGGGGCTGCGCGCGCTGGATAGCGCGTTTGAGGACGCGTTTGCCGAATGGTTCAACGCCGGCTTCCTGGAGCTGCGGCGGATCGACTGGGCATCGCCCGCCGCCGTGTTGGAGCGGATTATCGCCTATGAGGCGGTTCATTCGATCGCCGGGTGGGACGATCTGCGCCGCCGCGTTGCGCCCACCGATCGCCGCTGTTACGCTTTTTTCCATCCGCAGATGCATGATGATCCGCTGATCTTTGTCGAGGTGGCGCTGACCGCGGCGCTGCCCTCGGCGATTGCCGGGATCATCGCCGATGACCGGCTGGCCGTCGATCCGCATGGCTCGGGCTGTGCGATCTTCTATTCGATCTCCAATTGTCAGGAGGGGCTGCGCGGCATTCCCTTCGGCAATTTCCTGATCAAGCAGGTGGTCGGGTTGCTATCGCGCGAACTGCCGCAATTGCGCCGGTTCGCGACGCTATCGCCGGTGCCGGGCTTTGCCGGCTGGCTGGCGGAGCAGGAGGATGCCGCCGCCTCGGCCGATCCCGCCGCGCTGCGCCGGGCCTGCGCGCGCTATATCACCACCGCGCGCGACAAGCGTGGGCAGGTGCGCGACACGGTAGCGCGCTTTCACCTCGGCAATGGCGCGCGGCTGGAGGCGGTGCACTCCCGCGCCGACCTGTCCGATAAGGGTCAGCGGCAGTCGCATGGGGTGATGGTGAACTACCTCTACGACCTCGCCGAGATCGAGGCGAATCACATGCGCCTGTTCGAGATGGATACGGTGGCAACCTCGCCGGCGGTGCTGGAACTGCTTCAGCCGGCACCGGCGCGCGGATTGGTCGAAGCGTTGGGGCTGCGGCGTAATACCAGGTCCCATTGAGGTTGACTCACGCGGGGGATTCCCAAGGCGGCACTTTTCTGATTCGACGGAGCGAGCACGGGGAGGTTTGCGATGGCGACGGCGATTGGTGTTCGGACGGATTATACGTCGGCGGATTTA
>JANXUK010000137.1 GCA_025356275.1 Sphingomonadales bacterium
AACCCGGCCCCCGATGACGGCGCGGTCAAGGCCGGCGGCAGCCTCAAGCCGCACCGGCTCTACAACATCGGCAACCACCGGTCGGAACATCTGATGAAGGTCGTTGAAATTCTCGAAGCCGAATGCGGCAAGAAGGCCGAGATCGATTTCCAGCCGATGCAGCCCGGCGATGTGCGGCAATCCTTTGCCGATATCGACGCCATCGCCGGCGATCTGGGCTATGCCCCCACCACCAGCATCGACGTGGGCGTGCCGAATTTCGTGCGGTGGTACAAGGAATACCACGCGGGGTAGGGTTGTTGCGCGAAGGCGCTCAAAAAACCGTCGGCGTCTCGATCGGAGGATCGCCGCGATGCGCCGCCGCATAGGTCTCCGCGCCGCGCAGCACTCGCAGCATGTTGCCGCTGGCGATCTTCTCCAGATCCGCTTTGGCATAGCCGCGCCGCGCCAGCTCGGTGAATAGCGCAGGATACGCCGACACATCGGCGAAACCGTCGACATTGTCGGCGCCGCCATCGAAATCGCCGCCCACCCCGACATGATCGATGCCGATGCGTTTCACCATATAGTCGATGTGGTCTGCCAATTGGGCGACAGTGGCATGTGGTGCCGGGTGCGCCGCTGTCCATGCGGCATGATCAGCTGCGGCAGCGGCGGGATCGCCGATATGATTGGCATCATCACGTGCCGCCTCGGCCTTGTCGGCGACCGCATAGGCGCGCACCGCCTCGCTGATATAGTCCGGCACGTCATTCGCCATCACGAGGCCGCCATTGGCCTTCAGCCGGTCGAGCACGCCGTCGGGCACGTTGCGGGGGTGTGCGTCGATCCCGCGCGCCGATGAGTGGCTGAACATCACCGGCGCCTTTGCCACATCCAGCGCGGCCATCATCGTGCCTTCGCTGACATGGCTGAGATCGACCAGCATGCCGATCCGCTGCATCTCGCGCACGACGTCCTTGCCGAAGGGGGTGAGCCCGCCATGCGCGGGAACGTCGGTCGCCGAATCGGCCCAGGCATTGTTTCTGAAATGCGCCAGCGTCATATACCGCGCGCCCAACGCGTACATCTGGCGCAGCACGCCCAGCGATCCGCCGATCGAATGCCCGCCCTCGATGCCGATCAGCGAGGCGATCTGGTGCGTCTTCCATGCTTCGGTCACACAAGCGCTGGTGTCACAATAGCGCATTTCGGCGGGATAGCGGGCCACCAGCCGCTTGAGCACGTCGATCTGCTCCAGCGTGGCCTGCACCGCCTGCGGCTCGGGCAAAGCGGCGGAGACATAGACCGACCAGAACTGTGCCCCGACATGGCCCTTGTGCAGCCGCGTCAGGTCGGTCTGCATCGCACCCACGCCCTTGCCCCAGGGCATCACCAGCTTGGGAGCGGCGGTATGGGTGGTGTCACGGAAATCGAAGCCGTCCAGCACGTCCTTGCGCCGGTCGCGCAGCTGCTCGGGCACATCATTATGCCCGTCCCACACCGGCGCCTCGGTCAGCGCGGCCTGGGCGGTCTGCTCAGGGGTGGGTGCGGCCAGCGCCGGGCCGACACAGCCCAGCCAGATCGCCGCGCCTAATACCAACCGATACCGCATGCCCAATCCCCCGATCACTACGCCGATCACCACATCAGCGGCACGAATTCCGGCCCGACCACCCCGCCGGGACGGTACTCGATATGCGCGCCCGGCCGCACCGCAAAGCGCGGTATCCGCTTCAGCCATTCCTCCAGCCCGACCTTGATTTCCAGCCGCGCCAGATGCGCCCCCATACAGCTGTGGGCGCCGACGGTGAAGGCCAGAATGGTCTTGCGCGGCCGGTCGAAATCGATCGCGGTGGGGTTGGGAAAGGCCTCGGGGTCGAAATTGCACGCCGGCAGCACACAGGTGATGCGGTCACCAGCCTTCATCTCCACGCCGCGCATCGTGTAATCCTGCGCCAACATGCGCCCCGAAAACGTGACCGACCAGGCCCGCAGCAACTCCTCGACGATCGCGTTGATGTCGCCGGGGCGGGCGATGATCTCCTCCACCCGCGCTGGATTCTGCGCCAGCCACAGCCAGATGTTGTTCATCGTGGCAAACACCGTGTCGAGCCCGGCGATGAACAGGAAGCAGACGAAGCCGAAGATCTCCTTCTCGCTCAGCGGCACGCCATCGGGGGCGGCATGGGCGATGCGGCTGACCACGCCCTCATCGGGATGCGCGGTCTTTTCGGCGATGGCGGATTTGAGGTAGGCGGTGATCGAGGCCATCGCGCGCGCCATCGTCTCGCGGTCGGGCGCATGCAGCAGGTCGACCGCCCATTCCACGAAAGTATCCCGCATATCCTGCGGCAGGCCCATGATGTCGAGGAACACGCACACCGGCAAAGGGCGGCCATAGGCGGTGGTGAATTCGCAGGCGCCGTCGCCAGCGAAATCGTCGAGTAGGCCCTTCGCACGCTCGCGGATCTGCGCCTCCAGCTTCATCACACCATGCGGGCTGAACAGCGGATCGACGATATTGCGGTATTTGCGGTGGTGCGGCGGGTCGATCTCGATCGGAATAAAGTAGAAATAATCGTCAGGATCGCGCGGGAACGGGGTCGCGCCCTCGTTGGTGAAAATCTCCGGATGGCGCAGCGCGAACAGCGCATCGTCATGCCGCAGCAGTTGCCATGCGTTGCCATGCGGGCTGACGTCGTAGAAAATCGGCGGCTGGGTGTGGTGCAGCCCGGCCTTATAGGCATGCGGCGCGGCCAGAAACTCGGCCCCCGTCGTTAGCCCGACCGAACGCACCAGCTCGGGCGGGACATGCGGCGGGATCTGGTCGGCCCCGGCACAGCGGGTGAAATTGGGCGGAACCGGGTTGGCGGCGTCGATGGCCATCAATCGTACTGCTTTTCTGGCAAACGCACCACCAGCCCATCCAGATGGGCGGTCATCGCGATCTGGCACGACAGGCGGCTTTCGGGGCGTACTTCGGCCGCCGCGCCGTCCAGCAATTCGCGCTCCGCCGGCGACGATGGCCCGCCGACCCGCGCCGTCCACGCGGCATCGACATAGCAATGGCAGGTGGCGCAGGAGAGCCCGCCGCCACATTCCCCGATGATCCCCTCGACGCCATTATACAGCGCGCCGCGCATCACATTCTCGCCCAGCGGCACATCGACGGTGCGGCTGGGGCCGTCATGTTCGATCTAGGTCACGGCAGGCATCAGCATTCTCCGGCAAGCTGTCCACCCCGGTTTACGCCACCTCGCGCCGCGCACCAATCACCCCGGCGTAATCTGCGAAAAGCGCTTCGAAATGTCCACGGGTAGTGACCGCCGGCGGGAACGGCCCCTTCGGCGGGTGGGCGAGCAGCCGCAATGTCGCATGCGCCGCCGCCAACGGACTGCCCGCGCGATAGGTGATGCCCGCGCCGCCGCGCGCATGATCGGCAGCGCCCCCCCGGTCGGGCACGATCACCGGTACGCCGCTGGCCCGCGCCTCTGCCGCCGCCATGCAGAAGGTCTCCGCCTCGCAGCCATGGATCAGCGCGTCGGCGCTGGCGATCAGCGCGGCGAATTTGGCCCGGTCGCGCTCTATGCCCAGCAGGCGGATATGCGGATTACCCGCGATCTGACGCGCGATCCGCTGCTTCTGGTTGCCCGCGCCAATGATAATGAGCCCGATCGGCAGCGACTGGCTGGCCGCCGCCACCGCATCGACCACCATCGGCCAGCGCTTTTCCGCCGACAGCCGCCCCACCCCGATCAGCAGCCGCGCCGTATCGGGCAGGCCGCATAGCGCCAGCATGCGCCGCCGCAGCGCCAGATTGCGCCGCGCCGGCGAGAACGCCCCGGCCTCGATCCCCATCGGATGCAGCACGGTATGCGCCACGCCGCCAGCCGCCAGCCGCTCGCGCAATTCGCGGCTGGCACAGACCACCCGGTCGAAAGACTGGCCCAGCTCGCGCAGGTGCTTCCAGAATGGCTCGAACCGGCGGTCGATCGTCGCACGGGTGAACACCGATCCCAGCCAGCGATAGGCATAGGCCGACAGCGGATCGGCATGCATCACCAGGCTGCGCGGCGCCGCGCCGGACCAGCGTGCCACCATCGCGGCGCTGCGCCACGGCGAGGACACTTCAACGAAATCGGGGTCCAGCCGGTCGAGCTCGGCATGCAGCGCGTCTTCCTCGCGGAAGTACCAATATTTGCGGTCGAGCAGGAAACGCGGGCTGGGCAAGGTCACGATCCGCGCGCCGGGGCCCTTCTCGATCACCGCATATTCGTCACCGGGCGCCAGAATGGTGATGTCATGGCCCAGCGACGGCCCGAGCGCCAGTTTCTGCTCGACATAGGTCTTCACCCCGCCCCCATGCGGCGAATAAAACGCGCAGACATCGACGATCTTCATGGCCCCGGCCACATCAGGAAAAGCCCCCGCTTGTCCGCCTCATTCGCCCGACCGGATCGGCCCCATGCCCAGCCCCCGGCGATAATTGAGCACGATGCTGGTATGCGTCAACCGCGCCCCCGCATAGACGCGGGTGGCGGCGGCCTTGGGCTTGCTCCAGCTGAGCCTTGGGTTGCTGGCAAAGCCGACCCCGTCGATCCACCAGCTGAATTTGTGATTGGCATCGCGGTCATGCAGCAGCACCACGCTATAGGCGCCCGGGCCCGGCACCCGCACGCACAGGCTGACCGCGCCCACCGCCGGGGTCGGCACCTCGACCCGGCGGAAGGTCTTGCCCGCGGGGACCAGCACGCCGTCATCGGCCAGAAAATCCTCATCGTTGGACGGGTAAACCTCCAGCTTGAGCAGGCCCTTGCGGTCCTTGAGGCCCACCACATCAACGATCAGCGCGGGTCCGTCCTCGCCAACGCGGCAACGGCCCTCGGCTATGCCCAGCGTGGGAGCGACGGATTGGGCGGCGGTCAGCGCCACGGTTGCAAACAGGGTGATCATAGTTTTGCCCTCGATTCCAACATATCGCCGACCACGTCGGTTGTTGCGAAAATCAGCCCGACGCACAGATGGGAGGCCAGCAACAGCCCGGCCATCATCGTCATCAGGCTGCCGATCTGGGCCTCCTGACCCAGCAAGAACACCGCCAGCCCCGCGAACACCAGATCCTTGTTGGGCAGCAGCGGCAGCCGCGACACCAGCATGCGCAGCGTCGCCAGCACCAGCCACATCACCAGGTCTACCGCCGGCAGGGCCAGATGCCACATCAGCGCGGCCAGCGCGACCGCCGCCACAATCCGCAGGCAATGCATCGCGGTGATGAACCACAGATCGCGGCGGGGCAGCGAAAACAGCTTCTGCCGCAGCAGCAGGATGACGAAGGACGTCACCAGCACCACCCCCAGCGACACGAACACCGTGCGCGATTCCATGCCCAGCCGCCCGGAGGAGACAAATGGCCACGCCCCCGCCAGCATCAGCAGTGTCGCCAGATTGCCGGTCAGCGCGGACAGGATCGTCACATCCTTGATCGCACCGAACGGCGCCGCCACCATGTTCAGCCGCCCGCGCGCCCAGGCATAGAACTGCACCTCGCCGAGATAGCCGAGCAGCAGCTCATTGCTGACCAGTTTGCGCAGCAGCGCCGCCAGACCCGAAAAGGGCAGGCCCCACAATTTGTGATAGATCGCCCATTCGATCGCCGGCCCGATCAGGTAATAGGCGGCAAACGCCAGCCAGAACCCCGGCGAACGGGGGATCATCGCGAGGATTTGATAGATCGGATGTTCGAGCAGCTGCTTGGCCACGATGATCAGCAGCGCGAGCGAGATCAGTGCGCTGAACAGCGCTGCCAGCCGTGCGGTCCGGGGGCGCTCCGCCGGGCCGGTGCCGATCGATGCAGGCTCCCCGCTGGCGAGGCTGGCTTGATACATTGCCGCCTCTCCTGCGGGTTGCTGCGGATCGTGGGTCATCGCCGAAAACCGGTGGAGGTCGCGGCAGACGCAGCAGGGCGGGTAGAACCAATTATCATAACCCAGCCTTAACCGGCGGTGCGGCTGGCGCAAGCAGATCGGCATAACGGCCTGCGCGGCGCCGGCCCGTAAAGGCGCCAAACGTCTTGTCAATCGAACGGACCAGCGCCGGCACATGGACATCGCCCGGATGCACCGCGATCCGCACAATCGGCAGCGGGTGCAGCGCATAGCGCGCCACTCCGGCGAAAAAGCGCGAGGACAGCTGGCGGTTCCTGCTGCGGCTGGCCCAGGTGATCACCGGTCCGCGCGCCAGCACCGTCCCGCTGGCGGGTTGCCACACGCGCATGTGATCCTCGGCCAGCGTAAAGCCAGACCCCGCCAGCGCCGCCCGCGCACCCTCGCCATAGAGCCATGCCGGCGCGATAAAGCCCGCGACCGGGCGGCCGATAATATCCTCGATCAACGCGCGGCCGTCGGCCATCCGCCGTGCCGCCTCGGCCTGATCCAGCCCAAGAAATTCGCCCTCGCTGGCGGTCATGTGCCGGGCCTTCAGCGCGGCGAGGCCAGTGTGCGCGGCCAGATCCTTGTGGAACCAGCCGTGGACGAACATCTCGACGCCCTGATCGGCCCAGCCGCGCAGCCGCGCCGCAAAGGCTGGCGACTGGCTCAGCGGCGCCTCACCCCAATGGTCGGGCACCACCAGCATCGCAAATCGCGGCCCGCCCAGCAGGCCGGCCAACCTGTCGGCCAGCTGGTCGACCTCGCTCTCGAAACGCGGGCCGACATCATGGATCGAGGCCAGCAGCCGCCGCTCGCTCACGGCGCATCCTCCGCCCATTCGTGACGCGGCGGCGCTTCTACAGGGCCGAGCAGCGCCGGCTCGAAGATCAACGCGCACACCAGCGTCCACACCAGCGAAATCATCAGGATCAGCCCCATGCTGGCGGTGCCGGGATGGTGCGAGAACCACAGCGCGCCAAACGCGCTGCCCGTCGCCAGCGCACTGAACACCACCGCGCGCGCCAGACTGGTCTGGAGCAGGTCGGTCACGCCGCGCCGCCACGCCATCACGAAATAGATATGAAACGCCACCCCCACCCCGAACAGCAGCGGAAAGGCGATGATATTGGCAAAATTGAGCGGCTGGCCGATCACCACACAGCTCGCCAGCGTCAGGAACACCGACAGTACCACCGGCGCCAGTGTGAACGCCACCTCGCGCAAGCTCCGCAGCACCGCATAGAGCAACAGCGTCACCATCAGCAGCGCCAGATCGCCGGCATAGACAAAAGCCATCGCCACCGTCCGTGCCGCCTCCTGCGTTGCCACCGGCAGGCCCGTGGCATGCGGCGCGATGGCGCGCACGGCGGCGGTGAACTGGCGCAGCGTGGCATTGTCGGCACCATTGTCGGCGCCATTAACGGCCGGCGTCACCTGAACCAGCGCCGAACTGTCGCGGGCGACCCAATCCTCGGCGATCTCGGGCGGCAGATTGGCGCGGGTGATGGCACCTGCCTGAAGCGAGGCGCGGATCGCATCCAACGTTATCGCTAAAGGCGGCGACAGAACGCCCTCGGCCGTGGCGCGCTGGGCCGGGGTCGCGGCGGCGAGCCGGGTGAAACTGTCCGCCAGCGCGTTCGCGGCGCTTCCCAAACTATCGCGCCGCGCCGCCGCCAACATCCGCAGCGAACCCGCCGCCTTGCCCAGCGCCGCCACGCTGGCGCTATCATCGCCCGGGGGCGGCGGGTCGAACGGATTGACCGCCGCATCGAGCAATAGCGAGGCATCGCCGATCGCGGCCAGTTTCACCGGCTGATCATCGGGCACGAAACTGTCCAGCGTCACCGCGCTGCGCACCTCGGGCAGCTTCGCCAGACGCGCCGCCAGCCGGTCCGCCGCCGCAATGTCGGGCGCCAGCACCGCGATAGTGTTCGGCGTGCGATCGGGGTCGCGCGTCAGGTCGGTCAGCGTCCGCACCGCTGGCCCCGCCGGATCGCGCAGATGCATCGGATTGAAGTCGAACTGCACCTTGGGGAGCAGCGCGATCGACACCGCCATCGCCAGAACGAACGATAGCAGCACCGGATGACGATTGCGTTCCAGCCAGCGGTCCACCGGCGCCGCCCCGGCCCAGCCCACTGCATCGCGCGGCACTCTGGGATGCTCCAGCACCAGCAGCGCGGGCAGCATCGTCACGCTGAGCACAAAGGCGATCACCATGCCGACCCCGGCAATCACCCCCAGCTCGGCCACCCCGGTATAGGCGGTGGGCAGGAACGCCGCCAGCGCCAGAAAGATCGCTGCCGCCGCAATCAGCAATGGCGCGCCCAGCTCCGCCGCGACATGCTCCAGCGCCTCCATCGGCTCGGCGCGGTGGTGTCGCTCGGCGTTGAAGCGCACCGTGACCTGAATGCCGAAATCCACCCCCAGCCCGACGAATAGCGGAATGAACGCGATCGAAATCAGATTGAGCCGCCCTACCATGATCAGTCCCAGCGCGGTGGTGATCACCAGCCCGGTCAGGATCGTCGCCATGATCGCCGCCACCATCCGCAGCGAACGCGTCGCCAGCCACAGCACCACCAGCATCGCGCCCGCCATCAACGCGCCGACCAGCCCGATATTATCCGCGATCGAGCCGAATTCCTCATCGGCCAACGGCACTTCGCCGGTAATGCCGATATGCACGCCATGCGGGGCGTCCAGCGCCAGATCGGCGGCATGGCGGCGCAGCGCCTGCACCGCTGCCTCGCCCGGCTGAAGATCGCCGAACCTCAGCCGGGGCTGGGCCAGAATGACGTGGCGGGTGGGGGCGGCGAGCGCGGAATCGCGGCTGTCGAACATTCGTTGCCAGGAGAAAAAGCCCTTGCGCCTCGCCAGAGTGCCATCGATCGCGGCCGACAGGGCGGCGAGTGGCTGGGCCAGCCGCGCGGTCGAGGCCGGGCTGGCACTGCCCGTGGCGGCCCCGGCAGCGGCGGTGTCAATGGCCTTGGCCATACCGCGCAGGGTCGGATCCGCGGCGAGCGGCCCCAACAAGGGCTGAGCATCGATCAGCCGCTGGGTGGTGGCGGCAACGTCCTGGGGCGAGCGGAACAACAGGCCGTTTCGCGCAAAGAAAGGGCCGCCGTCCGGCTGGCGTACCAGCACGAAATTGGCGCCATCGGCGGTGAGCGCAGCCGCCAGCCGCGTGGCACCGTCGCTGGCCAGCTCGGGCGTCTGGCCGTCGACCACCACCAGTATCGCGTCCTTGAGCTGCGGAAAGCGTGTTTCCACCGCTGTCTCGTCGATCCGCCACGGGGTTTTCGCCGAAATCAGCGCGCCGGTATCGGTCGACATGTCAAATGCCTGCGACGCATAGCCCAGCGCCGCCACCGCCAGCGCGGCAGCAATGCCCAGCGTAAGGCGCGGATGACGCGCGGCGGCAAGGATGGCCGCTTTGAGGCGATCGGACAGCATCACGCCGCCGGCTCTGGCCGATATTCAAGCCGCCGACAATAGCGCGGCACCGTGAATGACGCGCGGCGGGCTTGCTATTGCCGCGCCTGCGCCCCACCACCGCCGCCCGATGGACCCCGCCCCCACCCGTCCCGCCCTTCCTCGGCGCCCCGCCCTTCCTCGGCACATCGCCTGGCACGCGCATGCGATGACCATCGCACTGCCGGTGGGCATGCTGGCACTGATCGGCTGGTGGCTGGCGCAGAGCCATGGCCCGCGCCTGCTGCTGGCCGAGGCGCTGGCGCGGCTGCGGCCCGGGCCGGTGCTGGTGGTACTGCCGGTGCAGGGGTTTGCGATCTTCATTTGCGCGGTGGCGCTGTATACGCTGCGCCCCGGGGTCAGCCTGCGCGCGGCCTTCGCCTCGCGGCTGGTGCGCGATGCCGGGAACAACATGCTGCTGATCCTGCCGGGCCTTGGCGAGGCGATCGGGGCGCGGGTGCTGGTGCTGGCCGGCGCGCGCCCGCGCACGGCGGTGAGCGTGCGGGCGCTCGACATTATGGCCGAAACGCTGGGCCAGCTGCCCTATATGGTGGTGGCGGTAGTGGTGCTGTCGCGGGTGTGGCGGCGGATCGGGCTGCCGGCGCTGGCTGGCTGGGGCAGGGGGCGCGCTCCGGGCGTCGGCGCGGTGCTGGCCGGCCTGGCGATAAGTGTGGCGCTGGTGTGGTGGTGGGCGCGGGGGCCGGGGCGCAGGGTGCGGTTCGTGCAGCGGCTGCGCAGGGCAAGGCTGGTGCGCCGGCTGCGCACCGAGGCGTCCCTGCTGGGGCGCGAGATCCGGCGGCGGCGCGGCGCGCTTCCCCTCGCCATCCTGCTCCATATCGCGGCATGGGGCCTCAGCGGGGTGCAGATCTGGCTGGCGGCCAAGGCGTTCGGCCTGCCGCTGGGCTTCGGCGGCGCCATCGCGATTGAGAGCGCGGCCTCGGCGGTCAAGGTGGTGCTGTTCTTCGTGCCCGGCGCGCTGGTGATGCAGGAGGCGGGGATCGTCGGGGCGGGGCTGGCATTCGGCTTGGCGCCCGACGCGTCGCTGGCGCTGGCGCTGGTGCTGCGGGTGCGCGATGTGTGTTTCGGGCTGGCGCTGGCGGGCTGGCCGTGGCTGGAGTGGCGGGCGCGGCAGCGCTGATCAGTGCGGGGCTGAACAGTGCGGGGCTGATCAGTGCCGGGCCGGCGCAGCGCCCTCCGGGTCCTTCAAGGGATCGTCGAAGGCCGGGATCGTGGCGGGTGCGCCATCATGGCTGTGCAATTCGGCAATCTCGCCCGCCCGGTCCTGAAGGTAGGACGAGCGCAGCGTCGCATAGGGATCGACCGATTGTGACGCGATCGCACGCAGCGCCGCATCGGCCCGCGCGCGCTCATCCAAGCCGCCGGTGACCGTGGCGATGGTGCCGTAAACCCCGAGTTTCAGCGAGCTGCGATAGATCGGCCGGTGATTGCCCGGATGGATCAGCTTGCCCAGCAGGCGCGGCTGCAACAGCTGATCGCCGATACCGCCGGCGACGTCACGAAAGGTGGTCGGCCCCAGTATCGGCAGATACAGATACGGCCCCGGCCCGACGCCATAAAACCCCAGCGTATCGGCAAAGCCATTGGGATGATCGGGCAGGTTGAACGGCTTGCGCCGCGCCAGATCGAATATCCCGGCGATGCCGGCGGTGCTGTTGAACACCATCCGCGTAATCGTCCGCAGCGCGCGGCGCGGGCGCAATTGCAGCAGATCATTGGCGATGACCACCGGCTCGAACAGGTTGGCGAGGAAATTGCGCGCACCGTCGCGCAGCGGGCGCGGAATGACATGGATGTAGACCGCCACGATCGGATGCAGCACGAAACGGTCGAACGGCTGTGAGATCCTGTAGCTGAAGCGGTTGAAGCCGTGCAGCGGGTCGCCGTGCGCGGCATCGCCGGACCGCTGGGGCGCGGGCGCCGGTACGGCAGCGGGGGGCGGGACAGCCGGGGGCGGGGCCACATCGAGCAGGACCGCCGGCGTCAGCAGCGACAGCGCTGCGCGCGGCATTTCCAGCCATTGCGGGCGGCCGGGCAAGGCATAGTTTGCGCCTGCCTGATGCAGCGGGCCGGGCGGCGCAAACCGCAGTTCGAGCCCCGGCGTGAGGATCGGCGGCGTAGCGGGCACCCCTCCGCTTGGCGGCAACATCGCGGTGGCCAGGCTGAGCCCGATGGCATCGAGCGCGATCATCGCAACGCCGCCATCAACGCCGCACCCGCCGGCAATGGCAATGTGCGCCGGGCCATCGTCGCAAACGATCCCGTCGCTGCCCCGCAAGCCGCCGCCAGCACCGCCGGATCGGTCAGCGCCGCCAGTTCCTCGCGATAACGATAGCCGGACGCCGCGCCCTCGTAATGATCGTCGGTGGCGGGATGCGTGTAAATCTCGGTCAGCCCACCCGGCAGGTCGCGCAGCGCGGCGCGCATCCGCTCCACCGTGAAAGCGCCGCTCCACGCCAGCCCGATCACCCGGTCGTTGGTGGCAAGGCCAAGCCGCCGCAGCCGCGCACCCAGCCGCCGAGCCCACCAAGCCAACAGGCGCTCAGGCAAATTGCCGGCCCCATCCTCCGCCGGAACCCGCACCGCGCGCAGGCCATGCACCCGGCCAGCCGCGATGATGGCGCCCGCGATCATTGGGTGCAGATGAAAATGCTTATGCGCATTGGCGTGATCGAGCGGCAGGCCGGTCGCGGCAAATGCGGCGAATTGCGCCGCCACCTCGGCCCGCATCTGCGCCCGCGCCGGCGGCCAGAACGCGATGAGCAGGGCGGTGCGCAGCATCGAGGGGTGAAACGCGCCATCCGCCCCGAGCAGCGCCAGAACCTGCTCCGGCGGCAACACCGGGCGCCCATCGGTCAGCACGATATGCAGGCCCACGCCCAGCCTGGGCATCGTCCGCGCCCGCAAGACCGCGTCATCCACGGCCGAGCCGCGCATCATCAGACTGGCGGCGGTGAGTATCCCTTCGCGATGGGCGATCTCCACCGCCTCGTTCACCGCAAGGGCGGCGCCGAAATCATCTGCGGTGACAACAAGCCTGGGCCCCCCCAATGCTTTCCCGTCAAAGGCAGTGTTCTCGCTCAGGCCGCCTCCTTCCGTCGGCGCAGGAAGTCGAAAAATTCGACGCCCTCGCGCAGCCGCCGCTTCATCATCTGCCAATCGCGCAGCATCTCACCGACGATGGACCCGATTTTGCCCGGACGGAAGTAGAAACGCTTATAAAATTCCTCAACCTTGTCGAAAATGACGCTGGCCGGCAGATGCGGATAGGATAGTTGCGCGATCTGGTTTCCGCCATCGTCCAGCAGCTGATGCGACGAATCGAACCAGCCATTCTCGGTCGCCTGTTTGAACAGGAAGGTGCCGGGATAGGGCGCCGCCAGGCTGACCTGAATGGTGTGCGGGTCGATGTCCTTGGCGTATTGGATGGTTTCCTCGATCGTCTCCAGCGTTTCGCCCGGCAGGCCGAGGATGAAAGTGCCGTGGATCACCACGCCCAACTCATGGCAATCCTTGGTAAACTGCCGCGCGACCTTGACCAGCAGGCCCTTCTTGATGTTGTGCAGGATCTGCTGATTGCCGCTCTCATAGCCCACCAGCAGCAGGCGCAAGCCATTGGCCTTGAGCACCTCCAGCACCTTGCGCGGCACATTGGCCTTGGCATTGCAGCTCCAGCTGACCGGGAAGCCCGGCGTGCCGAAACCCAGCTTGCCCAGCGCGATGGCCATCTCCATCACGCGATCGTGATTGTCGGTCAAAGTATCGTCGTCGAAGAAGATTTCCTTGGTCTGGGGGATCTCGCGCAGGATATATTCGACCTCCTCGATCACCTTGGGCACGGAGCGGAAGCGATAGGTGTGCCCCGACACGGTCTGCGGCCACAGACAGAAGGTGCAGCGGCTCTTGCAGCCACGCCCGGTGTAAAAACTGACATAGGGGTGGCGCAGATAGCCGCCGAAATACTTCTCGATCGTCAGGTCACGCTTGTAGACCGGCGACACCATCGGCAGCGCGTCCATATCGTGGATCAGCGCGCGGTCCCGGTTGCGCACGATCATCCCATCGGCGCCGCGCCAGTTGATGCCGTCCACCTCCGCCAGCGGGCGCCCTTCGGCGATTTCGAGGATCGTATAATCATATTCCTCGCGCGCCACGAAATCGAGCGCGGCGCAGGCGGCGAGGCTCTTGTCCGGCTCGACCGCTACTTTCGCGCCGACGAAGCCGATAAGGCATGCGGGGTTGCGCTCACGGATCAGCGCGGCGGTGCGGATGTCCTGACCGAAGCTGGGCGTGGAGGTGTGGAGGATGACCAGCTCGATCCCATCGAACTCATGCGCGATATCGTCCCACGATTGGTCATGCGCGGGCGCGTCGATCAGCTTGCTGCCGGTTACCATCGCCGCAGGTTGCGCCAGCCAAGTCGGGTACCAGAAGCTCTTGACCTCACGCTTCATCTGATAGCGGGCGCCGGCGCCGCCATCAAAACCGTCGAACGAAGGGGCCTGAAGGAAAATTGTGCGTTTCATTTGTCTCTCAAAACTGCGCAGTGATGCGGCCATTGGGGGCCATAGTAAGGTCCTGGCCCCGCCAATCAATCTTTCGCGCGACGAAGCTGGCCAGGAATACGCCGAAGTTCAGGCAATCGGCCAAGGGCACCAGCCACAGCGGCGCCGAACGTGCGCCCGCAATCGCATCGACCTGCCGCACCAGCGCGAATCGCACCAACACAGCCGCTGCCACCGCCGCCGCGCCCTCAGTCGGGGTTGTCAGTAACGCCAGCAAAGCCGGTGGCAGCGGTGAGGTGAAGATCAGCCCGGCATACCCCGCCGGCTTGATATCGCGCAACGTCGCGGCCCAGCGCACGAGATGCCGCCACACCGCACCCAGGCTGGTCTCGTCACAGCCATGCGTGATCAGCATCGGCGGGATCGCCACCTGCAAGCCCAGCGCATGCACCGCCTCGCCGATCGCGTAATCATCGGCCAGCACATCGCGGTAGGCATCGAAGCCGCCGATCGCACCCAGCGTCTGGCGCGTCATCGCGATGGTCGAGCCCATACACGGCCGCGCCAGCCCGAAAGCCGTCGCGATCACCATGCCGGGCAGCGTCGCATAGCTGATCGTGCCGGCGCAGACCTGCGACCAGATCCCGGCATCGGCCCGCCCGCGATAAAGACACGACACCGCGCCCACCCCCGGCCGTGCCAGTTCGTGCAGCACCAGCGCCAGATAATCGGGACCAACCGCCATATCGCTGTCCGACAGCACGAGAACGTCATGCGCGGCGGCGGGCATCATCGCCGCCAGATTGCCCAGCTTGCCGTTGCTGGCGGGCAGAACCTGCCCGATATTGACGGTGATGTCGGCACGCGGATACGCGGCGCGCAACGACGCGACACTGCGCAACGCGGCGTCGCCCGGATAATTCATCCCGCACAGCATCTGCACTGGCCCATCGTGATCGGCGCCCAGAAAGCTGGCCAGATTCTCGGCCAGCCGGGGTTCGGCGCCGTGCAGCGGCTTGAGCAGGGTAACCGGGACGGCGGAGCGTGGGGCGGGGCGGGCGGCGGCGAAAAACCGGCGCATGACCACCAGCGCGAACAGCTGATAGCCGCAGCCGATCACCGCCAAGCCAAGTGGCAACCAGAGCAATGCGCGCAATCCGTCCATGAACCCTCCGCTGTATCCCCTAGACCAAGCGCCGGTGCATGCAAGTGGGGTGACGTGCGGCGCTCTGGCCGTTAGGGACGCTGGCGTGGGTGGTGAGGTTACCTTGGTTACGGGCGTCGCGGGCTTTCTGGGCTCGGCGGTGGCGCGCGCGCTGGCGGCACAGGGCGCAACTCTGCGCGGCGCGGTGCGGGCATCCTCGCCGCGCGCCAACCTGCGCGATTTTCCGGGCGAACTGGTCGAGGGCGATCTGCGCGATCCGGCGGCGGCGGCGCGCGCGATGCAGGGCGTCGGCACGCTGTACCATGTCGCCGCCGATTACCGGCTGTGGGCGCCCGACCCCGAGGTAATCGTCGCCAATAATCTGGCGATGACCGGCGCGGTGATGCGCGCCGCGCTGGGCGCCGGGGTCAGGAGGGTGGTTTACACCTCGTCGGTAGCGACGCTGCTGCCCGATCCCGCTGGCCCCGCCGATGAAACGCGCGCCGCGACGCCCGGTCAGGCCACCGGCGCCTACAAGCGCAGCAAGGTGCTGGCCGAGCGGCTGGTTGAGGCGATGGTGCAGGGTGACGGCCTGCCGGCGGTGATGGTCAACCCCTCCACGCCGATCGGGCCGCGCGATGTCCACCCTACCCCCACCGGGCGGATTCTGGTCGAGGCGGCGAATGGCCGGATGCCGGCTTTTGTCGATTCGGGGCTCAACCTGGTGCATGTCGACGATGTCGCCGCGGGGCATCTGCTGGCGGCGGACAAGGGCCGGGTGGGTGAGCGTTATATTCTGGGCGGCGAGGATGTGACGCTGGCCGCGATGCTGGGCGAGATTGCGCGTCTGTGCGGGCGGCGCGCGCCCCGGATCAAACTGCCGGTGGCGCCGCTGTTTCCTTTGGCCGCGCTGGCCGAGGCGGCGGCGCGCCTCACCGGGCGCGAGCCGTTCCTGACGATGGACGCGCTGCGCATGTCGCGGCACCATATGTATTACACCTCGGCCAAGGCGGTGGACGAACTGGGCTATCACGCGCGGCCTTATACAGAGGCGCTGGCCGATGCGCTGGCGTGGTTCCGGGCCGAGGGGATGATCTTGTGATCTGGCTCGCGCTCGCTGCGCTGGCCGGATGGCTGATTCTGGCCGCCACCGGCTTCTGGACCTGCGCCGAGCGCGACGACCTTGCGCCTTATGCCGAGCCCGAAGCATGGCCCGAGGTGGTCGCCGTGGTGCCCGCGCGCGACGAGGCGGACGTGATCGCGCGCAGCCTGTCCAACCTCGCCGCGCAGGATTACCCCGGCGCGTTCCGCATCATTCTGGTCGACGACAATAGCAAGGACGGCACGGCCGGTATCGCGCGCGGGTTGGGCTCTGGCCGAATCGCGGTGGTGAGCGGCGCGCCGCTGGCCGCTGGCTGGACCGGCAAATTATGGGCGCTGCATCAGGGGATCGCGAAAGCCGGATTGCCGCGCTATCTCTGGCTCACCGATGCCGATATTGCGCATGCCCCCGACACTTTGCGCCGGCTGGTGGGTATCGCGCATGGCGGCCAGCGCCGGCTGGTGTCCTTCATGGCGCTGCTCCATTGCGATGGCCTTGCCGAGCGCGCGCTGGTGCCGGCCTTCGTGTGGTTCTTTATGATGCTGTACCCGTTTGGCTGGATCAACCGCAGCGGGCCGGTTGCGGGCGCCGCGGGGGGCTGCGTGCTGGTCGAGAGCGCGGCGCTGGCGCAGGCCGGGGGCATCGCGGCGATGCGGGGCGCGCTGATCGATGATTGCACGCTGGGCCGCCTGATCAAGCGGCAGGGTCCGATCTGGCTGGGGCTGACGCGGCGCAGCACCTCGCTGCGGCCGTATGAGGGCGCGGGAGAGATCGGGGCCATGATCGCCCGCTCGGCCTATGCGCAATTGGGGTACAATCCGCTGATGCTGGTGGGCACGGTGGTGGGCCTCGCGCTGGTGTTTGCGGCACCGCCGGGGCTGGCGCTGTTCGGGCATGGCGGGGCGCAGCGTGCTGGGCTGGCGGCGTGGCTGGTGATGGCCGCGCTCTATCAGCCGCTGCTGCATTTCTATCGCCGCTCGCCCTTGTGGGGGCTGGCCCTGCCGTTGGTAGCGGGGTTTTATGCCGGTTGCACGCTGGCATCGGCTGTCGCTTATTACCGGGGCAGGGGCGGGATGTGGAAGGGTCGGGCGCAGGCGCTGATCGGTGCGGCCCCATGAGCGACGCCCCCACCAAGACCCACCGCGACGAGAACTTCCCGGTCGCCAGCTGGATCGTCGCGGCGCATCACCGCGCGCCGATCATGGCGTTCTACCGCTTCGCCCGCAAAGCCGATGACATCGCCGACGGGCCGGCGGCACCCGATACCAAGCTGGCGCTGCTGGCGGCAATGCGCGCCGGGCTGGACGGCGATGGCGCGCCGAAGGCGGATAGCGCGCCGAAGGCGGATAGCGCGCCGGAGGCGGATAGCGCGCCGGAGGCGATGGCCTTGGGCGAAATTGCGCGCGCGCGCGGGCTGTCGCTGGCTCATGCGCATGACCTGCTGGGCGCGTTCGTCCATGATGCGACGGTCAACCGGACGCCGGATTGGCCGGCGCTGCTGGCCTATTGCGCCCAGTCGGCGGCCCCGGTCGGGCGCTTCATATGCGACGTGCATGGCGAGGACCGGGCGCTGTGGCCGCTGTCCGATGCGCTATGCGCCGCGCTCCAGATCATCAATCACCTGCAGGATTGCGGCAGGGATTACCGCGCTATCGACCGGGTCTACGTGCCCGATGATATGTTGGCCGCTGTCGGCGTGCCGGCGGCGGATTTGGGCGGGGCAAGGGCTAGCCCGGCCCTGCGGGGCGTAATCCGCGAGGCGGCGGAGCGCACGCAGACGATACTGGCGGTGGCAAAGCCGTTCGCGGGGCGCATCCGCGATCCGCGTCTGGCCGCGGAGGTCGCGGTGATCCAGGCGCTGGCCGAGGATCTGACGCGCCTGCTGCTCACCCGCGACCCGCTGTACGACGATGTCCATCACAGCAAGCCGCGCGCCGCCTGGCTGGCGCTGGGCGCGCTGGGCCGGCATCTGGCGGCGCGGCGATGACAGACGCCGCGCAGAAGGCCCAGGTCGCGAGCAGCTCGTTCTATGCCGGCATGCGGATGCTGCCCCGGCGTGAGCGCGAGGCGATGTTCGCGATCTATCGCTTCTGCCGCATCGTCGACGATATCGCCGATGACCAGCAGGCCCCACGCGAAGGGCGGGGCGCGATGCTCGATGTCTGGCGCGCCGATATCGCTGCGCTGTACCGCGGCGGCGACGCCGGCGCAGCGGCGTTTCTGGCGGGGCCGGTCGCCGATTTCGCGCTGGCCGAGGCCGATTTCATCGCGGTGATCGACGGCATGCAGATGGATGTCGAAGCCGATATCCGCTGGCCCGATTACGCTACGCTGGACCTCTATTGCGACCGCGTGGCCACCGCCGTCGGCCGGCTGTCGGTGCGCGTGTTCGGGATGGAGGCGGGGCCGGGCGAACGGCTGGCGCATCATCTGGGCCGCGCGCTGCAACTGACGAACATCCTGCGCGACATCGATGAGGATGCCGGCATCGGGCGGGTTTACCTCCCCGCCGAGGCGCTGGCCGCCGCCGGGATCGCGCCCACCACGCCCGAGGCCTTGCTGGCGGACGTGCGCCTCGATGCCGCCGCGCGCTGGCTGGCGGTGCCGGCGCAGGAGCATTACCGCGAGGCTGCCGCGATCCTCGCCGCGCGCCCGAAGGGGTTGCTCACGGCCCCCCGGCTGATGGAGGTGGCCTATGCGCGGCTGCTGCGCGGGATGATCGCGCAGGGCTGGCACAGCCCACGCCGGCGGGTGCGGGTGGCGAGGTGGCGGCTGGCGCTGGCGGCGATCTGGTACAGCCTGTGGCGCTAGAGCGTGATGCCAAAAAGTGGGAACCGGTTTTTGGCGGTAAATCACGCGATAACAATGGCCCCGAGCGTAAGCCGGGCCGGGCGATTGTCGTGGGTGCGGGTCTGGCCGGCCTGTCGGCGGCGGTAGAGCTGTCGCGCGCCGGGGTGCGGGTTCAGCTGGTCGATGCGGCGCCGCGAGCCGGTGGGCGGTGCCGGTCCTACCACGACCCGGCCCTGGGCCTGACCATCGACAATGGCAACCATTTCGTGTTTTCGGGCAATCAGGCGGTGGCGCGGTTCCTGGGCACTATCGGCACGGCAGAGGCGCTGCACGGGCCGCCGCATGCCAGCTTTGCGTTCCACGACTTGCGCGATGGCGCGCGCTGGACGCTGGCCGTGAATGATGGCCGCCTGCCGCTGTGGCTTCTGGACGGGACGCGCCGCGCGCCGGAGACATCTGCGGCCGATTACTGGCCGCTGGCCCGGCTGGCGATGGCGCGCGACCCCGCCGCCGCGATTGGCGGGATGATGCCCACCACCGGGCTGTTGTGGGAGCGTGTGGTCGAGCCGATGCTGCTCGCGGTGCTCAATTGCGACCCCGCCGAGGGTTCGGCACGGCTGGCCGGCGGATTTCTGCGTGAGAGTTTCCTGCGCGGCGGGCGCGCCTGCCGCACAATGCTGGCGATGCCCAGCCTGGATGCGGTGTTCATCGATCCGGCGCTGCGCTGGCTTGCGCTGCGTGGGCTGACCCCGCGTTTTTCGGCGCGGCTGCGGGGGGTGGAGTTCGGGGATGAGGGCGTCACCGCACTCGATTTCGGCGCCGGGGCCGAGCCGGTGCATGACGCGGCGGTGATCCTTGCGGTGCCGCCATGGGTTGCGGGCGATCTGCTGCCCGGCCTCACCGTGCCCGACCGGTTCTGCGCGATCATCAACGCCCATTTCGCGATTCCGTTCCCGGCAGGCGCCCCGCTCATCACCGCGCTGCTGGGCGCGGCGTCGCAGTGGCTGGTGTGCCACGAAGACCGCATCTCGGTGACGATCAGCGGCGCCGACGCCCTGATCGACACCCCGCGCGAGGCCCTGGCCGCGACGATCTGGGGTGAGGTTTCGCGCGCGCTCGACCTTACCGCGCCGATGCCACCATGGCAGATCGTCAAGGAAAAGCGTGCCACTTTCGCCGCCACCCCGGCGCAGGATGCCCGCCGCCCCGGCACGGCGACGCGGTGGCCGAACCTGTTCCTCGCCGGCGATTGGGTGCAGAACGGCCTACCCGCCACCATCGAGGGTGCGCTGCGTTCCGGGGCCAGCGCGGCGGGCATGGCCTTGGCCGGATCGCTGCGCTATGGGCCGGCGCGATGAGGCCGCACGCGACGCAACTGGAAGCCGGTATCACCGCCGCCGCCGCCACGCTGATGGCTGAGCAGCGCCCCGATGGGCACTGGGTTTACGAGCTGGAGGCCGACGCCACCATCCCGGCCGAATACGTGCTGCTCCGGCACTATCTGGCCGAGCCGGTGGATGCCGCGCTGGAAGGCAAGATCGCCGCGTATTTGCGCCGCCGGCAGTCGGCAGGGCACGATGGCTGGCCGCTGTTCCACGATGGCCCCTTCGACATATCGGCCACGATCAAGGCCTATTTCGCGCTCAAGCTGATCGGCGATGCGCCGGACGCGCCGCATATGGCCCGCGCCCGCGACGCGATCCTGAAGGCTGGCGGGGCCGAGCGCGGCAATGTCTTCACCCGGATTCAGCTGGCGCTCTATGGCGCGGGGCCATGGAAAGCGGTGCCGACCATCCCGCCCGAGCTGATCCTGACGCCGCGCTGGCTGCCGGTGCATTTGTCCAAGATGAGCTATTGGGCGCGCACTGTCGTCGTGCCGCTACTGGTGCTTTGCGCTTTGCGGCCCATCGCGAAGAACCCATCGGGCGTGCGGGTGGATGAGCTTTATGTCGGCCGCCGCGCTCCGCTGACCAGTCAGGCCCAGCATGTCAATCGCGGGTGGAAGGCGTTTTTCGCCGGGCTCGATGTCGTGCTCAAGGCGAGCATGCATCTGCAACCCCGCGCGCTGCGCAGCAAGGCGATCGCCGCCTGCGAGGCCTGGGTGACCGAGCGGCTCAATGGCGAGGACGGGCTGGGCGCGATCTATCCGGCGATGGCCAACAGCGTGATGATGTATGAGGCGCTGGGCGTGCCGGCGGACGATCCGCGCCGCGCCGCCGCGCGCGCATCCCTGGAGCATCTGCTGATCATCGGCGACGAGGAGGCCTATTGCCAGCCCTGCGTCTCGCCGGTGTGGGACACCGCTCTGGCAGCGCATGCGATGCTGGAGGTCGGCAGCGAGGCGGCAACCGCGCGCGCCAATGCGGCGCTGGATTGGCTGCGCGCGCGGCAGATCACCGATGTCGCCGGCGATTGGGCCGAGCAGCGCCCCGGCGTGCCCCCCGGCGGTTGGGCGTTCCAATATAACAACCCGCATTACCCCGATCTAGACGATACCGCCGTGGTGGTGATGGCGATGGACCGCATGGCCGGCGCGCGCGGCGGCAGCGATGCCGGGGCGATGGCGCTGGCCCGCGAATGGGTCGAGGGGCTGCAAAGCGCCGACGGCGGCTGGGCCGCGTTCGATGCCGATAATGACAAGGAAATGCTCAACAACCTGCCCTTTGCCGATCACGGCGCGCTGCTCGACCCGCCGACCGCCGATGTGACCGCGCGCTGCGTCTCGATGCTGGCGCAGCTGGGCGAGACGGCGCAGAGCCCGCGGATGGCGGCGGCGCTGGGCTGGCTGGAGCGGACGCAGGAGGCCGATGGTTCGTGGTTCGGGCGCTGGGGCGTGAATTATGTCTATGGCACATGGTCGGTGCTGTGCGCGCTGGGCCGGGCCGGGTTTGCCGCCGATGCGCAGATGGTGGCCCGTGCGGTGGCCTGGCTCAAGGCAGTGCAGAACGCGGATGGCGGCTGGGGTGAGGGTTGCGGCTCCTATGCGCTGGACCGGGCCGGGCATGAGCCCTACCGCTCGACCGCATCGCAGACCGCATGGGCGCTGCTTGGCCTGATGGCGGTGGGCGAGGCGGACAGTGCGGAGGTTACGCGCGGCATCGCCTGGCTGCTGGAGCATCAGGGCGATGATGGCCTGTGGGGGCAGGAGGTCTATACCGGCGGCGGTTTCCCGCGCGTGTTTTATCTGCGCTATCACGGCTATCCGCGCTATTTTCCGCTATGGGCGCTGGCGCGGTATCGCAATCTGGGCCGCGCCAATGCCAAGCGCTGCGCGTGGGGGATGTGAGTATGAAGCCGGTTATCGTCGTTACCGGAACGCTGCGCGAAGGCTCGGTCGTGCCCACCGAGGGGGTCGAAGTGATCGCCGGGGGCAGTGATCCCGACGCCCTGGCCCGCCGGTTGCAGGACGTGGCGCGCTATTCCGCCGGAATTATGAGCTTTGGCATGTGCGGCGGGATCGATCGCAACCTCAAGCTGGGTCAGTGGATCATCGGCAAGCGGCTGACCGGCGCGTTCCACACCAAATGCGATGATCTGTGGGTCAGGGCGCTGTCGGCGCGCCTGCCGCAGGCGCGGGTCGGCACGTTCCACGCCGACGGTCACCTGTTGGCGGAATTTCGGGAAAAGGCGGAATTTTCCTGGTCCAGCGCCGCGCTCGCCGCCGATATGGAAAGCCATATCGCCGCCGAAGCCGCCGCGCTCGCCAACGTGCCCTTTGTCATCCTGCGCTGCATCTCGGATGTGGCGGACATGGACCTGCCGCCCGCGGTGGGCGTGGCGATGCGGCCCGATGGCGGGGTCGATGTCGGCGCGATAATGCGCTCTATCGTCAGCTCGCCGGGGCAGCTCCCCTCGCTGGCCAGCACGGTGGTCGGCTTCGCGCGCGCCTATGGCGTACTGATGGCGGGGACCAAGGAAGTCGGGCAGAGGATGGCGTTCGACCGGCGGGAGTAGAGTCGGTTCGATTGGCGACCTTACGGTCGCAGCCGGTGCCATCCCGCGCGGAGAGTCTTTTGCCGCCTGCCTGCCGGCGGTAAGCCTGTGCCATCCCGCTCCCCCTCCCGACCTCCCATTCAGGATACACACTGTGGGAGCTCGCGAGGGGGGAGCGGGATGGCACAGGCTTACCCACAAAGACTCCGCACAGGCTTACAGCGAAAAGCGCCCCTCCGCGCGTTTCGCCGAACCCCGTTTACGCCGCCCGCGTCGCCCGGCGGTAGCCCTCGGGGTCTTCGATGCGGATCTTCTCCATCTCGCGCTCGACATGGCCGAGGTGGACGTCGCTGGCGGCGCGCTGGCGGGACAGGTCGATGTCGGGCGCCATCGGGCCGTCGGTGCGGACGCCCTTCAGCCCGACCTTGATGAATTCCAGCGGGCGTTTGAGGCCCTCGGCGGCGGCGGTGCCTTCAAAGCCGCAATGGACCATGCAATTGGCGCATTTCTCATACTTGCCGACGCCGTAATCGTCCCAATCGGTGCCTTCCATCAGCTCGGCGAACGTATCGACATAGCCCTCGCCAACCAGATAGCAGGGCTTTTGCCAGCCGAAAACGGTGCGCAGCGGCATCGACCACGGGGTGCATTCATACGAGCGGTTGCCCGCGAGGAAATCGAGGAACAGCGGCGAATTGGTGAATTTCCACGCCTTGCCGTCCTTCTTGCCGCCGATCTTGCCCCGGCTGAACATGTCACGAAACAGCGTCTTGGTCTTTTCGCGGTTGAGGAAATGCTCCTGATCGGCGGCGCGTTCATAGGCATAGCCGGGCGAGATCGTGACCTCGACATCGAGGTCCGCCATGTGATCCATAAACGCCGCCAGACGCACCGGATCGGCATTGTTGAACACGGTGCAGTTCACCTGCGTGCGAAACCCGCGCGCCTTGGCCATCTGGATCGCCTCGATGGCGATGTCATAGGTGCCGCTTTGGTCCACCGCGTGATCGTGCATCTGCTGATCGCCATCGAGATGGATGGACCAGGTGAAGAAGGACGAGGGCTTATAATCGTCGATCTTTTTCTTCATCAACAGCGCGTTGGTGCACAGGATAACGAACTTTTTGCGGGCAATATACCCTTCGACGATCCCGGGCATGTCCTTGTGAAGCAGTGGCTCCCCCCCCGCGATCGAGACGGCGGGCGCGCCGCATTCGTCGATCGCGGCCATGCATTGATCATAGGACAGCCGGCGGTTGAGGATCGCATCGGGATAATCGATCTTGCCGCAGCCGGGGCACGCCAGATTGCAGCGCAACAACGGCTCCAGCATCAGCACCAACGGATAGCGACCGCCCTTCATGTTCTGGCGGATGGCATAGCTGCCGATACGCGCCATCTGGGCAATAGGAATAGCCATTGTATACTCCACTGGCGGCGCCCGTCACCGCAAGGGGCGGGCCGCGCGCATCGGTTCCGGGCGGGCTTTAACAGATGATCCGCGCCCGCGCCATGTTCATTGCCTCGTGCCCGGGCGCGGCGTGTCCAGCCGGGACATTCCGGGGGACGTTCCCGGCCGGGAGCTTCCCGGTCACATTCATTGCCGCGACAGGGCAGCGTGTCTAGGGTACCGGCATATCTGCGTAGAGCGGAAAGGATTCGAGCATGATCACGCTGAAATCACGCGCATGGGCCCCGCCCTTACTTCTGGCCGCGTTGCTGGCGCTGCCTGCGTTGCTGGTGCGGCCCGCGATGGCGGCGCCCGCCGATCCTGCCGAGCAAACCGTCGAGGCGCTGGACAATGGCCTGCTGGCGATCCTGCATGCGGGCGCTGCTGCCGGTCAGGCAGGCCGTGCGCGTGCCATCGGCCCGGTGGTGGACCGCGCGTTCGACCTGCCGCTGATGACGCGGCTGGCGGTCGGGCCGCAATGGCTGGGGATCAGCGCGTATGATCAGGCCGGGCTGATCGCCGCTTTCCGCGCGGTGACGATCGCTCAATATGCGCATAATTTCGATGGTTTTTCCGGCCAGCGCTTCGCTGTCACCGGCCCGGTCGAAACGCGTGGGCTGGATCGCCTGGTGCGCACCGTGCTGAGCTCGCCCGGCGACGGGCCGGAGCAGCTGGGCTATCGGCTGCGCGAGAATGGTGGGCAGTGGCGGATCATCGACGTCTATTTCCGCAACGGCATCAGCCAGCTGTCGACCCGCCGCTCCGACTTTGCCGAGGTGCTGGCCAAGGGCGGCGCCCCGGCGCTGATCGCGCATCTGGGACAGTTGGCGGCGAACCCGAAGTAGGGGTTGTTTGGCCGCCTGCCGCCGACAAGCCTGTGCTATCCTGAGTCCGTTTGCTTGATCGCCTTGCGGCGAGGAAGCCTGTTCCATCCCGCGCCCCCTCCCGACCTCCCATTCAGTGTGTATCCTGCGGGAGGTCGGGAGGGGGCGCGGGATGGAACAGGC
>JANXUK010000117.1 GCA_025356275.1 Sphingomonadales bacterium
GCGTCGGTCGAACCCAAGATGGTCATGCTCGACCAGAACCGCGTCGATATCGTGTTCGAGATCAACGAGGGGCCCAAGTCCAAGGTTCGCCAGATCAACATCATCGGTAACCATGAGTTCAAGGAAGCGGTACTGCGCGGCACCATGCTGACGCATCAGGCGCGGCCGCTGCACCTGCTGACCTCCGGCACCGGCTATGATCCCGACAAGCTGGCCTTCGACCAGCAGAAGCTGCGCCAGTTCTATCTGACGCAGGGCTATGCCGATTTCCGCGTTGTGTCGGCGGTGGCCGAGCTGACCCCGGACAAGAAGGACTTCATCATCACTTACGTGGTGGAGGAGGGCAAGCGCTACAAATTCGGCGATGTGAAGGTGCAGAGCCAGCTGCGCGATTTCGACGGCGACGCGCTCGCCAAGAATCTGCCGATGAAAAAGGGTGACTGGTACAACGCCAAGCTGGTCGAGGATACGATCGACAAGCTGAACGAGACCGTCGGCGTCTATGGCTTTGCCTTTGCCGATGCGCGGCCCGATTACAAACGCGATCCCAAGACGCTGACCATGGGGATCAATTTCAATCTGGCCGAGGCGCCGCGCGTCTATATCGAACGGGTCGAAATTAACGGCAACACGCTGACGCAGGACAAGGTGGTCCGCCGTGAGTTCCGTCTGGGTGAGGGCGATGCGTTCAATTCGCTTCAGGTGAAGCGCTCGACCAACCGCATCAAATCGCTCGGCTTCTTCCAGGAGAAGTTCGAGGTGGCGCAAAAGCCGGGTTCGGCGCGCGACCGGATCGTGCTGGAGGCCAATGTCGAGGAGAAGCCGACCGGCGATCTTCAGCTGTCGGCCGGCTATTCCAGCCTCGAAAGCTTCATCTTCCAGGCGTCGATCCAGCAGCACAATTTCCGGGGTCGCGGCCAGAGCATCGGCCTCTCGGGCAGTATCTCGCGCTATTCCAAGAGCATCGATGCCAGCTTTACCGAACCCTATGTGTTCGACCGCAGCGTGTCATTCGGCGCCGATGTTTATCGCCGCGACACCAACAATTTCAACTATGTCAGCAATAACAGCACGCTGTACAGCCAGAAGACCACTGGCTTCCAGCTGCGGCTGGGCCTGGCGCTGACCGAATACGTCTCGCTGGTGGGGCGCTACACTCTCAATTACGATGACGTGTCGATCAATCAAGGTCAGTTTTACGATTATTCCAGTGGGGTCTATGCCTGCGATCCGCTGCTGGCTGGCCGGTTCCTGTGCAATTCGGAGGGCAAGCGGACCAGCTCGATCCTCGGCGGCTCGCTGATTTATGACAATGTCGACAACCGCGTGCACCCGTCCAAGGGCAAGGCCGGCTCGATCGGGGTCGATTTTGCCGGGCTGGGCGGATCGGTCAAATACGCGCGGCTGCGCGGCAATGCCGCCGAATATTGGCCTGTTGGCCATGGCTTTATCTTCTCGGTCCAGGCCGAGGGCGGGATCATCCATGCGCTGGCCCGCCGCAATGTGGCGGGGAGCGACGATATCTTCCTCACCGATCGCTTCTATCTGGGCGAGCCGCAGATCCGCGGCTTCGACATTCGCGGCGTCGGCCCGCGGGTGGTGCGCAAACCCTATATCACCGATGCCAACAACAATCAGGTGGTCAACCCCGACAAGAGCAGCTGGACCGACGATGCCATCGGCGGCAAATATTACTACCTGACCCGCGCCGAGCTGGAGATTCCGCTGGGTTCGGGCGCCAAGGAGCTGGGTATTCGGCCGTCGATCTTCCTCGACGCCGGCGCGGTGTGGGGCATCACGCATCCCGCGCTTCAGGGCTCGACGGTCAATGTCTTTATCCCGACGCGCAACTCTGCCGGCGCGGCACTGTACAACCAGACCGATGCCGCCGGCACGGTGACGCAGGTCGCCAACGCGACCAACCCGGTCAGCGGCGTGGCCAACACTCCGGTCGGCTCGGCCATCGCACCGTTCCAGGAATTCTTCTATGGTGACACCCCCAAGCCCCGCATTTCGCTGGGCATGGGCTTCAACTGGAACTCGCCTTTCGGGCCGTTCCGCATCGATATTGCCAAATCGCTGCTCCATGCCGATGGCGACGATACCAAGACCTTCACCTTCAACGTAGGAACCCAGTTCTGATGAAAAATCTGCTTACGCCGCTCGCCCTCAGCGCCCTGATGTTGGCCGGTTTTGCCCAGCCCGCCCTCGCCAAACCGGCCGCCGCCGCGCCTGCCGTTGCCAGTGGCGGGGTCAACGGCATCGCCGTGGCCAATCCCGAGGCAATTCTGGTCAACACCAACGCCTATAAGACCGCGCAGGCCCAGCGCCCGGTCACCTACAAGCCGCAGATCGATCAATATAACGCGCGCGGTCAGCAGATCGAGGCGCAGCTGCGCCCGTTGGGTGAGAAGTTCATCAAGGACCGCGACACCGCCGGCTTCCCGCCCGCGACCCTGCAACAGGAATATGCCGCCATCCAGCAGGTCCGCGAAAGCGCCAAGGCCGAACTGGCCAAGATCATGGAGCCGGTCCAGCTGTCCGAAGCCTATGTGCAGGAGCAGATCAACGACAAGTTCCTCACCGCCGCGCAGGCCGCGATGAGCAAGGCCGGCGTCACCCTGCTGATCAATCCGCAAAACGTGGTTTGGGCGAGCAACGCCTATAACCTCAACCAGCAGATCCTCGACGAGTTGAACGTCGCGCTGCCCTCGGCGCAATTGGTGCCGCCGGCTGGCTGGCTGCCGCGCGAACAGCGTGAGGCACAGGCCCAGCAGGCAGCTGCACAGGCCGGTGCACGCGGCACCGCTGCACCCGCCGACGGACGCTGATCGCGGACATTGGGGGACGCGATGGGCGAGAGTGCGGACGGGCAGGGCGGGGCGCCGGCCAGGACCTATGATATTCAGGCCGTTCTGAACGCGCTGCCGCATCGCTATCCCATGCTGCTGGTGGACCGCGTGGCCTCGCTCAATGTGGGCGAGAACATCCACGCGGTCAAAGCCGTGACCTTCAATGAGGGCTTCTTCCAGGGGCATTTCCCGGGGCGACCGATCATGCCCGGCGTGCTGATTATCGAGGCGCTGGCGCAAGCGGCGGCGATCCTGGCGATCGAGACGCTGAGCCTCGCGGGCAGCGGCAAGCTGGTCTATTTCATGGCCATCGAGGGCGCGAAATTCCGCGTGCCGGTGGAGCCGGGCTGCCTGCTCGACCTCCATGTCGGGTTCCTTCAGCAACGCGCACGGGTGTGCAAATTCAGAGGCAAGGCGATGCTGGAGGGCAAGCTGGCCTGCGAAGTGTCGTTCACCGCAATGATCGCGGATGCGCCGGCTTGATTGCCTTGCGGCGATAAAGCCTGTGCGTTTGATTGGCGTCCTTTGGTCGCGAAGCCTGTTCCATCCCGCGCCCCCTCCCGACCTCCCTAACAAGGTAAACTGTGGGAGGTCGGGAGGGGGCGCGGGATGGAACAGGCTTACCCGCCCGCAGGCCCAAGACTCAGCGCGGGATGGAACAGGCTTCAATCTAATACTCGACAAACCGGCGTGCCGCCTATATGCGCGCGCCTTCCATTCGGGCCGGTCGGAACCGGTCATCAGCGAAAGCATATCCCATGAAGGCCGAGATTCACCCCGACTATCACATGATCAAGGTGCAGATGACCGACGGCACCACCTTCAACACCCGCTCCACCTGGGGCAAGGAAGGCGATACGATGGTCCTCGACATCGATCCCACCTCGCACCCGGCATGGACCGGCGGGCACGGGCGTATGCTGGATACCGGCGGCCGCGTGGCTCAGTTCAACAAGCGTTTCGGCGGGCTTACCCTCAAGAAGGGCTGATCCGCTCCCCAGATTTTGCTTCCAAAACCGGCAGGCCTGTGCGATTGCGCGCAGCCTGTCGAGGGGGTGTTTTCTCCCCCATGTGGCGATCGTAGCTCAGTTGGTTAGAGCGCCGGTTTGTGGTACCGGAGGTCGTGGGTTCAAGACCCATCGATCGCCCCATTTCTCCCACTATCATTCGCGCCGCCTCGGTGGTGGTGCGGCGGGCATTGGCGGTTTCCTTGCCGGAACGGCGCCTCTTGCCGTACACGCATTGCTCTTGCCATGCCGGGATCGCTCTTGCCGAGCCGGGAATGCCCTGCCAAAGCGGGCGCTGTTGTCCCTCCCGTCATTGGTCCTGCCGCCGCGATGCACGCCTATGCCAATCCCGCCCGTTTCCTGCGTATCGCGCGCTGGCTGATGCCGGCGCTGCTGGCGGGTGGCATCGTGTTTGCGGGCGGCGCGCTGGCCTGGGGGCTGTTTTATGCGCCCGCTGAACGCCTGCAGGGCGAGACGGTGCGGATCATCTATCTGCATGTGCCCTCGGCGTGGCTGGGGATGTTGGGCTGGGGCGGGATAGCGGCGGCCAGCTTCGCCGAGATCGTCTGGCGCCACCCGCTGGCCGGGGTCGCGGCGCGCGCCATCGCGGTGCCCGGCGCGGTGTTCACGGCCATCTGCCTCGCCACCGGATCGCTGTGGGGCCGCCCGGCGTGGGGGACATGGTGGGTGTGGGACGGGCGGCTGACCAGCATGTTGGTGCTGCTGTTGCTCTACGCCGGCTATATCGCGCTGGCGGCGGCGGCGGCGGCCAGCGGGGCCAACCGGCGCGTGGCGGCGGTGTTCGGGCTGGTCGGCGCGGTGAATATCCCGATCATTCATTATTCGGTGATCTGGTGGAATACCCTGCACCAACCGCCCAGCCTGAGCCTCAGCGGGTCGAGCATGGCGCCGGGGTTTATGTGGCCGCTGTTGGGCTCGACCTTGGGCTTTACGTTGCTGTTTGGCGCGGTGGTACTGATGCGGATGCGGATGCTGCTGGCAGGCGCGCAGGCCGACTCGCGGCTGCGGCGCAAGGCCCTGAGTGCGGGTGAGGCCGCGTGATCGCCCAATGGCCTTATGTCTGGGCGGCCTATGGCGTCGGCATGGGCGCCACCGCCGCGCTGCTGATCGCCAGCTGGCTGGGCATGCGCCGCGCCGAGCGCCGGCGAGATCGGGCGCGAGGCACCGATGCTTAAGCCCAAGCATCAACGGATGGTCCTGCTGGCGGCGGCGCTGACGGCGTTGTTGGCGGCGGTGCTGATCGCGGCATGGGCGCTGCGGCATCAGGCCTCCTATTTCTACGTCCCGTCCGAGATCAAGGCGCACCCGCCCGAGGCGGACCGCAGCGTTCGGCTCGGCGGAATGGTGCGGCGCGGCTCGGTGCATAATGAGGCCGACGGGGTGACGGTGGATTTCATCGTCAGCGATGGCCGCGCCGATGTGCCGGTGCGCTTTGCCGGCATCCGCCCGGCGCTGTTCGTCGAGGGGTCGGGCGTGGTCGCCGAGGGGCATATGGTGCAGGGGCGCTTCGAGGCGGACAATCTGCTGGCCAAGCATGACGAAAAATACGTACCGCGCGAAATGGCCGGCATGACCGCCGAACAGGCGCGGCAAACTGTGGCGCAGACCAAGTGATCCGGGGCGCCTGCCATGCTCGCTGAATTCGCATTGGCGGCATTATGGCTGGCGGCGGCGCTGGCGGCGTTGCAGTTGCTGGCCGGCGTGCTGGTGCTGAGCGAAAAAGCGCTCGTGCTCGGCGGCATCGTGCGTCCGCTCGCGGTGGTGCAGGGCCTGTTGGCGCTCGCCGCGCTGTTGGGCCTGATCGGGCTGTTTGCCACCACCGATCTGTCGGTGGCGCTGGTAGCGGAGAATTCGCATTCGGCCAAACCGATGCTTTACAAGATCGCGGGCACCTGGGGCAACCATGAGGGCTCGATGCTGCTGTGGGTCGCGGTGATGGGGCTGGCAGGTAGTTTCGTGGCGTTGGTCGAGCGGCGCCTGCCCGAGCGGACGATGCTGGCGACTTTGGCTGGGCAGGCGTTTGTCAGCCTGGGGTTCTATGCGTTCCTGCTGCTCGCCTCCAACCCGTTCGCGCGCCTGACCCAGCCCCCGCCCGAGGGCAATGGGCTCAACCCGCTGCTGCAAGACCCGGGCCTCGCCTTCCATCCCCCGACGCTGTACCTCGGCTATGTTGGGCTCAGCATCGCGTTCAGTTTCGCGATCGGCGCGCTGGTAACGCGTGAGGTCGGGCCGGCGTTCGCGCGCGCCATGCGGCCATGGGTGCTGGGCGCGTGGATTTTCCTGACGCTGGGCATCACGGCGGGCAGCTACTGGGCCTATTACGTGCTCGGCTGGGGCGGCTGGTGGTTCTGGGACCCGGTGGAGAATGCCAGCCTGATGCCATGGCTGGCCGCCACCGCACTGCTCCATTCGTGCAGCGTGCTGGCCGCGCGCGATGCGCTCCGCGCGTGGACAGTGATGCTGGGTGTGGTGGCGTTCTCGATGTCGATGATCGGTACGTTTCTGGTGCGCTCGGGCATCCTGACCAGCGTGCACGCCTTTGCGGTCGATCCCTTGCGCGGCAAGTTCATCCTCGCGCTGCTGGCGATCAACATTGGCGGCGCGCTGACGCTGTTTGCCCTGCGCGCGGGCAGCGTGACCGAGGGGGAGCGCTTTTCGGTGACCAGCCGCGAGGGTGCGCTGGTGTTCAACAATGTGATGCTGACCGGCATTCTGGGCATTGTGCTGATCGGCACGCTGTACCCGCTGGTGACCGAGGCAGTGGGCGTGCGGGTGTCGGTGGGGCCGCCCTATTTCAACCCGGTGACCGCGCTTTTCGCGCTGCCGATGATGCTGGTGATGATGGTCGGGCCGCTGCTGCGCTGGCGCCGCGATGCGCCGGGGCGGGTGGCGCGGGCGCAGGGCTGGGTCATGGCTTTGCCGCCGGTGGTGGGCGTGGTGACCGCCGCCGTATTTATCGCGCATGGCGGGATCGGGCTGTTGCCGCTGATCGGGCTGTCGCTCGCGCCGGCTTTGGCGCTGGCCAGCCTGTTGCCGCTGCGCGGGCGCGATCTGACGCGGCTGCCGCTGCCGGTGTGGGGCATGGTGGTCGCGCATTTCGGCATTGCCGTGGCGATGGCCGGCATGGCCAGCGACAGCGCGTTCAGCACCGAGCGCCTGATCGCGGCGCATGTGGGTGAGGAAACCCGCGTCGGGCCATGGGCGGTCAGGCTGGCCGGTGTTGCGCCGGTCGCGGGGCCGAACTGGACCGCGATGGAGGCGCGGCTGGTGGTGCGTTACGATGGCGCGGGTGCAACCACGCTGACGCCGCAATCGCGAACCTATTGGGCGCCGCCACAGACGACGGGCGTGTCGGCGCTGCTGACCCGCTGGAATGGCCAGCTCTATACGGTGATGGGCGAGGAGGTCGAGGGCGACCGCTGGCAGCTGCGCCTGTGGTGGAAGCCATTTGTGCCGCTGATCTGGCTGGGCGGGGCGCTGGTGGCGCTGGGCGGGGCTCTGGCGCTGCTGGGCCGGGTGAGCGCTGATCTCAAGCGGATCTCCGTGCGCACGCGGATGGCGGACCGACGGCAGAGGCAGGGACGATGAGCGGGCCTGCCGAAAAGGCCCCGCGCTGGACGCTATGGTTGCCGCTGGCGCTGTTTGTCGGCTTTGCCGCGCTGGTGATGATCGGGCTGGTCCACCCTGCCAGTCAGGACGTGCCCAGCCAGATGGTGGGTAAGCCGCTCCCGCAATTCGTACTGCCCGCCGGGGTGCCCGATCGGCCAGCGTTGACCAGCCACGATTTTGTCGATGGCAAGCCGCGCCTGCTGAACATCTTTGCCAGCTGGTGCATCCCCTGCGGGGTCGAGGCACCGGTGTTGGGGGCTTTGGCGGCCAGAGGCGCCGAGATCGACGGCATCGCCATCCGCGATCACCCGGCGGACCTCGCGGGCTTTCTGGCACAGCATGGCAATCCGTTTACCCGACTCGGCGCCGATGACGTCAGCGCGGTGCAGCTGGCGATCGGTTCGTCGGGGGTGCCGGAAACCTTTGTGATCGATGGTCATGGCATCATCCGTTATCAGCATATTGGCGAAATCCGCGCCGAGGAAGTGCCATTCATGCTGGGCAAACTGGCGGAGGCGGCGCGGTGAGGCGCCTCTCGATCATGCTGGCCGCGCTGATGCTGGCCGCCCCGGTGCTGGCCCCGGTGCTGGCCCCGGCACTGGCGGATGACACGATGCCCGCGGCGCCCTATGCCTATCGCCAGCTGCCCGATCCGGCGCAGGAGGCGCGCGCGCAGGCCTTGATGGAGACGCTGCGCTGTCTTGTTTGCCAGAGCCAGTCGATCGCCGATTCGGACGCGGCCATCGCCGGCGACATGCGCAGTATCGTGCGCCAACGCATTGCGGCGGGTGAGAGCCCCGAGGCGATCCGCGCGTGGCTGGTGGCGCGGTATGGCGCCTATGTCAGCTATGCGCCCACATTGAGCGGACTGACCTGGCCGCTGTTCGCCGCGCCTTTGGGGTTGCTGGCGGCGGCCGCGCTGTTGCTGCGGCGGCGGTTTGGCTGGGGGATACGCGCATGACGTGGCTGGCCATCATCGCGCTCGCACTGGGGTGTTTTGCCGCGCTGGCCTTCGTTCTGAAGGCGCCGCGTGGCGGGTGGGAGGCGATCGGCGCGGCGCTGCTGCTGGGCCTTGCCGGCTATGCGTTGCAGGGCCGCCCCGGTCAGCCCGCCGCACCCCACGCCGACGACCCCTCCGCCGATGCGCGCGGCGCGGTGATGGTGGACGAAAGACGGATATTCTTCGGCGCCGCCGGCGCGGCCAGGGATCCCGCCGCAAACTCGTGGGTGATGATCGGTGACGCGCTGGTGCGGCATGGCCAATACGCCAATGCCGCGACGATCCTACGCGGCGCGGTGGAGAAGGACCCGGGCAATGGCGAGGCGTGGCTGGCGCTGGCCAATGCGCTGGTCGGGCATGCCGACGGGGCGCTGTCGCCCGCCGCGCTCTATGCCTATCGCCATGCCATCGCCGCAGACCCGGATGCGCCCGGGCCGCCGTATTTCCTCGGGCTCGCGCTGGCCGGATCGGGGCGGTTGCAGGCGGCGCAATCGCTGTGGCAGGGGCTGCTGGCCAAGACGCCTGACGATGCCCCGTGGCGCCCCGACTTGCAGATGCGGCTGGGGCGGCTGAACACGCTGGTCGGCATGGCCGAGCGGGACGCCGCAGCGAACTGATTGCCCAGCCTTATTGCCCAGCCTTATTGCACAGTCTGATTGCACCGCCGCGATGGCGCTGGTAACGCGCCGCCGGCGCATCTGCTTCACGCCGTGATAAGTATTGCGGAGACCCCCCCGATGGCCGATGGCCAGCCCTTGACCGATGCACCTCAATGCCCCGCCCGGACCGACCGCATGCCCACGCTGGCGCTGGGCGCTGTGGGGGTGGTGTTCGGCGATATCGGGACCAGCCCGATCTATGCGCTGAAGGCCAGCTTTCTGGGCAAGCATCACATGCCGGTCGACATGCTGCACCTGTATGGGGTGATCAGCCTGATCTTCTGGACGATGGCGATCATCGTCACGTTGAAATATGTGCTGGTGATGCTGCGCGCCGATAATCACGGCGAGGGGGGCAGTTTCGCGCTGCTCGCGCTGATCACGCGCTCGACCGAGAAGCGGCGGTGGACCGCGGGCCTCGTGCTGATGGGGGTGTTTGCGGCGTCGCTGTTCTATGGCGATTCGATCATTACGCCGGCGATCTCCGTGCTGTCGGCGGTCGAGGGCCTGGTGGTGGTGGAGGCGCGGCTGGCGCCGCTGGTGGTGCCGCTGGCGATCGGCATCCTGATCGGGCTGTTCGCGATCCAGCGGCGTGGCACGGCCAGCGTGGGGCGTGTGTTCGGGCCGGTGATGGTGTTCTATTTTCTGGTGCTGGGCACGCTGGGCGTGGTGCATGTGGCGCAGCGGCCCGAGGTGCTGATGGCGCTGAGCCCGCAATGGATCGTCAATTTCGTGGCGGACAGCCCCAGCAAGGCGTTTCTGGCGTTGGGCGCGGTGGTGCTGGCGGTGACCGGCTCGGAGGCGATCTATGCCGATATGGGGCATTTCGGACGGCGACCGATCGCGCTGACCTGGATCTATCTGGTGTTCCCCTGCCTGCTGCTCAACTACCTCGGGCAATGTGCGCTGGTGCTGGGCAATCCGGCGGCGGTGGACAATCCGTTCTTCAAGATGGCGCCCGATATGCTGCGGCTGCCGCTGGTGGTGCTGGCCACCGCTGCGACAATTATCGCCAGTCAGGCGGTGATATCGGGCGCGTTTTCGGTGACGCGGCAGGCGATCCAGCTGGGCTTCATGCCGCGCATGGATATCGAGCATACCAGCGCCTCGGCGGCTGGGCAGATTTACCTGCCCTCGGTCAATTGGGCACTGATGGTGATGGTGGTGCTGCTGGTCGCGACATTCGGCGCATCGCGGCATCTGGCGGCGGCCTATGGCATGGCGGCGACGGGGACGATGCTGATCACCACGGTGATGCTGTCGGTGCTGGCGATGCGGGTGTGGAAGGTGCGGCTGCTCTATGCGGCGCCGTTGCTGCTGCTGTTTCTGGCGGTGGATTTGGCCTATTTCACCTCGAACCTGACCAAGCTGGCGTCGGGCGGCTGGGTGCCGTTGGCGACGGGCCTGGCGATCTTTACCGCGCTGACCACGTGGTCGCGGGGGCGGATGCTGCTGCGTCAGAACATGGCCGATGGTGCGCTGCCGGTGGAGATTTTCGCCCGCAGCGCCAATTCCAGCACGCAGCGCGTGCCCGGCACCGCGATTTTCCTCAGCGCGGCGGCGGCCGGGGTGCCTTCGGCGCTGCTGCACAATATCAAGCACAACAAGGTGCTGCATGCCCGCGTCGTGCTGCTGACCGTGCTGATCGACGAAGTGCCGGTGGTGAGCGCCGAGCAGCGGGCGCAAATTCGCGACGTGGGGCAGGGGTTCTACCGGCTGACGTTGCGCTATGGCTTTCTGGAGCACACCGACGTGCCCGCCACCCTGACCCAGATCAGCGTCGGGGGCGAGCATTTCGACATGATGAAGACCAGCTTCTTCTTGTCCCGCCAGACGCTGGTGCCGGCGTCCAAGCCGGGGATGGCGCTGTGGCGCGAGCGTTTGTTCGGCTGGATGTTGCGCAATGCGACCAGCGCGATGGAGTTCTTCAACCTGCCGGTGAACCGCGTGGTGGAGCTCGGCAGTCAGGTTGAGATATAAAAAAACGCGGCGCCCCGGACGGGACGCCGCGTTTCACGTTTGATCAACCCAGAACCGCGTTCGCATTGGCCATGCAATACAGCATCGGCAGTGACAGCAGCACGTTAGTACGGCTGGCGATCAGCGCGATCGGGGCCAGCCGGGCCTTTTCCTCGGGCGTCGCTTCGGCAAGGCCCAGGATCTTCTTCTGCGCCGGCCAGATCACGAACCACACGTTGGCCGCCATGATCATCGCCAGCCACATGCCAAGGCCGATCAAATTGACGGTGGAGGAAGTGCCCTTGAACATCAGCGCGGGCATCAGAAAATGACCGCCGCCGGCAATGCCGAGCCCGGTCAGCACGGTCAGCAGCGCGCTATAACGGAAGAAAAACATCACCTTGGGCGCGATATGCGCGGTGACGCCGGGCTTCAGCTCGGCTGGAATGGTTGGCATAACCGGCACCTGCACAAAGTTCAGGTAATACAGCAGGCCGATCCAGGTAATCCCGAAAAACACATGCAGCCAAGTCAATACGCCGCTGGTCGTAACCGGATTGACGCTGCCGGGCACCCCGGCGAAATAGAACATCACCGCCAGTGCCAGCACCAGCCCCACGACCAGCACCAGATGCAGATTTCCAAACAATTTCGCCATGTCGCTTTCCCCTAAGGTTGAAACCCGTTGCGTCATCTGGCCGCAATTCCGGCACGGCGCAACGAATTTTACTTATTGCGGCGGGGGTGCGGCCTGCGCCTCTGCCTCACTGCCCAGCCCGTGCCGCAGCAGCATCGGCAGATGTGCGAAGGTGAACAGGAAAGACAGCGGCAGAAACACTATCAGCTTGGCGCGTAGCCATTGGTCGAAGCTGAAATAGACCGCACCATGCCAATGCCATCCGCCATAGGCGAACACCTCGTTCAGCGCCGCGAGGAACAGGAAAAATACACCCCAATTGCGCGATAATTTCATCCAGCCAACATCGCTCAGCCCCTCAAACGCGCTCTCCAGCAGATATTTCAGCGTCGGCCGCCCGCGCAGCCATCCGATAATCAGCACCACCGCAAACAGCAGATACACCGCCGTCGGCTTGTGCCGGATCCAGAACGGATCGTGCAGAATCACCGTCAGCAGCCCGAACCCGCAGACCAGCACGGTGGACAGCCACAGCATCGGCGCAATCCGCCCGCGCAAAAGCTTCGATGCCACCAGCGCCACCAATGTGGCGGCCATGAACACCATCGTGCCGGTGGTAACGGCCACGACCTCGGCGATCGGATGGCCGGTGCCCGCCGGGCGCATCATCCGATAGGCGATGAAGAACGCGAGCACCGGGCCGTAATCGATCGCGATGTTGAGCCATGGCGAAAGGGGTTTGCGCGCGCTGCTCATGCCGGAACCCCGGCGATGACCCGGGCCACCAGATCGGGATCGAAGGGACGCAGATCGTCGATCTGCTCGCCCACCCCGATGGCATGGATCGGCAGGCCGAACTGCTCCGCCGCCGCGACCAGCACGCCGCCGCGCGCGGTGCCATCGAGCTTGGTCATAACCAGGCCGGTAACCCCGGCCATATCGTGGAAAATTTCGATCTGTTGCAAGGCGTTCTGTCCATTCGTCGCATCGAGCACCAGCACCACGTTATGCGGCGCCGCCGGATTGAGCCGCCCGAGCACCCGGCGCACCTTTGCCAGCTCGTCCATCAACTCGCGCTTGTTATGGAGGCGCCCGGCTGTATCCACGATGAGCGCGTCGGTGCCGGCGGCGGTGGCCGCCTTCACCGAGTCGAACACGATGCTGGCCGGGTCACCGCCCTCCGCGCCCTTGATGATCGGCACTCCCAGGCGCTCGGCCCAGATGCTGAGTTGCCCGATGGCGGCGGCGCGAAACGTGTCTCCGGCCGCCAGCATCACCGCATAATCCTGCTCTTGAAACAGATGCGCCAGCTTGGCGATGGTGGTGGTCTTGCCGCTGCCGTTGACGCCGATCACCAGCACGACATGCGGGCGCGGAAAGGCGGTGATCTCCAGCGGCTTGGCCACAGGGCGCAGGATCGCGGCGATCTCGCTGGCCACCGCCAGCCGGATCGCGGCCTCATCGGCGCCGCGCTCGAACCGGGTTTCGGCGAGGCGGTCGCGGATGCGCGATGCGGCGCGCGGGCCAAGGTCGGAGAGGATCAGCGCGTCCTCCAACCCGTCAAGCTGCGCCGCGCTCAGCCGGTCACTGCCGGTGATGCCTGCAAGATTGCTGCTCAGCCGCTCAGAGGTCTTGGCCAGGCCGCCGCGCAATTTGGCGCCCCATCCGGCGGAACCGGCGTCGTCGCTCATGCCAACATGCCTTCAGTAATCTGGGTGGGGGTGACGGTCAGGATGCGACCCGGCGGCGTACCTTCGGGCAGCGCGACGCCCGCGAAATTCGCGGCATGGCCAGTGCCGGTGCGCTCGGCCAGCACAGACAAAGGCGTGCCGATCAGCGAGGTCAGCCATGTCGCGCGCGCCTCGGCTACCGCGTCGCGCAATTCGGCGGCGCGCGCTGCGATGACCGGGCGCGTCACCTGCGGCATCCGCGCCGCCGGAGTGTTCGCGCGCGGCGAATAGGGGAAGATGTGGCCATGGACGATGCCGCATTCGGCGATCAGCGACAGGTTGGCCACATGCGCTGCCCCATCCTCGGTGGGAAAGCCGGCGATAAGGTCTGCGCCGATGGCGATCTCGGGGCGTTTGGCCTTAAGCGCACCCACCAGCGCCAGCGCATCGGCCCGGCTGTGGCGGCGCTTCATCCGCTTGAGGATCAGGTCGTCGCCATGTTGCAGCGACAGATGGACATGCGGCATCACCCGCGCCTCTGCGGCCAGCATTTCGAACAATTGTGCATCGATCTCCACCCCGTCGAGCGACGACAGTCGCAACCGGGGCAGACCGGGCGCAGCGACCAGAATCGCGGCGACCAGCGCGCCCAGCCGCGGCGCTCCGGGCAGGTCGTGGCCCCAACTGGTCAGGTCCACCCCGGTCAGCACCACCTCGGCCACGCCATCGTCCACCAGCCGCGCGATCTCGGCGCAGACCGGGGCGATGGGGCGCGAGATGCTCGGGCCTCTGCCCTGCGGAATGACGCAGAACGTACAGGCGTGGTCGCAGCCGTTCTGCACGCCGACGAAGGCGCGGGTGTGGTTCGGCGCGCGCGCCGGGGCTGTGGGTGCGGCGTTCCAGGCGCGGGGATCAAGCTTGGCGGCATTGGCGATCAGCCCGTCAACCTCGGGCATCGCGGCGATGGCATCGCGCTCGATCTCGGCGGCGCAGCCGGTGACGATCAGCCGCGCCTCTGGATTGTTGCGGCGCGCGCGGCGGATCGCCTGCCGCGTCTGGCGCAGCGCCTCCGCCGTAACCGCGCAGGAATTGACCACAATCAGGCCTTGTTCGGCCGCCAGCATCGCGCGCATCGCGTCGCTCTCGGCAAGGTTCAGCCGGCAGCCAAGCGAGATCACCTCGGCGTTCATGCCGCGCCGTAATCCGCCGGGTCGAAACTGCCGCGAAACGATTCGGCGGCGGGGCCTGTCATGACGATGCCGCCATCTTCTGCCCATTCGATACCCAGCACCCCGCCGGGCAGCGTCAAGGTAACGCGGCGATCGGTCAGCCCCCGGCGCATCGCGGCGACGGCGGTGGCGCAGGCGCCGGTGCCGCAGGCGCGGGTCTCACCCACGCCGCGCTCCCACACGCGCAGGCGGATGGCATCGCGCGCGGTCACCGTGGCGATGTTGACGTTCACGCGCTGGGGAAAGATCGCATCATGCTCGATCATGGGCCCCAGCCGGTCCAGCGCCACCGCATCGCAATCGGGCACAAAGAACACCGCGTGCGGGTTGCCGACATTGACCGCGACCGGACCTTCGAGACCCTCCCAGCCCACCGGCATCGCCAGCGTATCCATCGCATAGGCCAGCGGGATGTCATCCCAACCGAAGCGGGGCTGGCCCATCAGGACCGAAATGCCAAGGTCGGTAGCTTCGTTGACGGCGAGCAATCCGCCCAGCGTTTCGATGCTGGTCGGCTTGCCGATGAACAACCCCACGGCGCGGGTGGCATTGCCGCAAGCCTCGACCTCGCCGCCATCGGCGTTGAATATGCGCATCTTCAGGTCCGCGATGGTGGACGGGGACAGCACGATCAGCTGGTCGCAGCCGATCCCGGTGTTGCGGTCCGCCAACCCTGCCGCCAGCGCGCTTGTGATCGGCGGCAGCACCGCGCTGCGTCCATCGAGCACGACGAAATCATTGCCCAGGCCGTGCATCTTGATGAAGGAAACGCGCATTGCGCGGCGTCTATACGCGATTGCCGCGAGGTTGCACCAAAATTTGCCGGGCGTGTCGCCTCAGCCGTTGCTGGCGAGCGGCAGGGCGGTGTCGGTAACGGTTGGAGCGTCATCGGCCAGCTTGCGCTGCGCCCGCTCATCCAGCATTGCGCGCACCGCATCGGCCGGCTGGGGGCGGCCATAGAGATAGCCCTGGCCCTTGAACTGACCCAGCGCGCGCAGGCCGTCCAGGACCTCCTCGCTCTCGATCCCCTCGGCGGTGATCGGCAGGCCGAGCCCTTCGCCTAGCGAGGTGATCGAGCGGACGATCGTGGCGCTATCGGCGCTTTCGCGCATGCTGGTGACAAAGCTGCGGTCGATCTTGATCCGGTCGAACGGCAGGCTGCGCAGATGCGACAGCGAGCTGTAGCCGGTGCCGAAATCGTCCAGGCTGATGCTGATGCCCTGGTTCTTCAGGCTGGTGACCAACGCGTGGACCCCGGCGATATTGCTGTGCAGGCAGGTCTCGGTAATCTCGATATCGAGCCGGCTGGGCGGGAAATTGGCGGTGACCAGCAGCTTGAGAATGCGCTGGGCAAACCACGGATCGCGCAATTGCACCGGCGAGATATTGACCGACAGCGTCAGCGCCGGGTCCCAGCCCTTGGCATCGTTCAGCGCCTGACGGATCAGCTCTTCGGACATCTCGGCGATAACGCCGATGTCCTCGGCGACCGGGATGAACACTTCGGGGCCGACATTGGGAAATTGATCCGAGTGCCAGCGGGCAAGCATCTCGAAACCGACCAGTTCACCGCTGGCAAGATCGATCTGCTGCTCATAATAGGGCACGAATTCGCCCTGGGAGAGGCCCTCGCGGATGGCGATTTCCAAATCGCTGCGATAACGGAGCGCATCCTCCATCTCGCGTGCGAACCAGACGTAGCGGTTGCGGCCTTCCTTTTTGGCCTGATACATCGCGATATCGGCCATATGGAGCAATTGTCCGGCATCGGCAAAGTCGCCGCTGGCTTCCCCCACCGGCGTGTCGCTGCGGGTGATGCCGATCGACACCGAGATCTGGCCGCGAAAGCCCTCGGCCACCACCGGCGCGGATACCCCATCGAGGACCGCCGTGGCCAAAGAGTCGATACGCTCGGGCCGGCGCGGATCGAAAGCGCAGACGCAGGCGAATTCGTCACCCCCCAGCCGCGCCAGCAAGGCGCCCGCCGGCATTGCCGCGCGGATCCGCCGGGCGGTTTCCTGCAGGATGCTGTCGCCGGCGCCGTGGCCATTGCAATCGTTGATCTGCTTGAAATTATCCAGATCGATCATGATGAAGGCGGTGATCTCGCCCTGCGCGGCGGCGCGCTTGACCAGCGTGTCGGTGGCTTCGGTGATGCTGTAACGGTTGAGGCAGCCGGTCAGCGCGTCGGTTTCTGCCAACAGCCGTGCCTGCGCCTCTGCGGCGCGGCGGGTTCCGACCTCGCGGCGCAAATCCTCATACCGCCGCCAGCCGAAGATCACCAAAGCGACATTCAGCAACAGCGCATTGGTCAGCAGCCGGTCGGGGCCGACGCCGATGCCGAAACTATGCGCCAATATCCGGGATAATACCCCGCCGCCGGTGCCCACGAACATGATGATCGCCGAAATCGCGATCCCCATCGCCACCAGATCACGCTCCGCCGTGCCCATATGCGGGGGCGGGGCAGGGGCGGTGATGGCGAATTTGCGCGCGCTGACGGACACGTATTGTCCCCTCATGGAGCCATACTAACCCGGTGGTAATAGGTGCGCGTTATTAATTTTTCGTTGGCGAACCGAAGAAATGCCGGTCGCCGCCTCCGATCAGCTCGGGCCGAGCGAGGATGAGGTGGCGAGGTGATGTTCAGTGCTGGCGTGGTGCTAGTGGATTGATTTTGACACTCGAAAGCACCCTTTGCCGCGAGCGGGGCTCGAATGTCAAAATCAATCCACTAGGGCGCCGCAGGGCCGGCATCATGCCACCCGCCGGCAGTGGCGACATACAGCCGGGCGACCGACAGGAACTGCCGGCTGCGCGCATCGAGCAGCACCAGCTGCGCGCGCTGGTTGGTGCGGTTGGCGTCGAGCACCTGTAGAACCCCAGTATTGCCCACCTGAAAGCTCTTGCGCGACAGGCCCAGCGATTGCCCGGCCAACGCGGCGCTCTCTCGCGCATTGGCCAGCGCGGCAGCGTCATTTTCGATGCCAGCGATCAACGTGCTGACCTGTGCAAAAGCCTCCAGCACGGTCTGGCGATAGGTCGCTTCGGCGGCGCGGACCTCGGCCTCGGCGCCGCGCTTTTGCGCTCTCAGGGTGCCGCCGTCATAAATTGGTGCGGTGAGTGCGGAGGCAAGGTCGAAGCTGCGGAAACTGCTCGACAACAGATTGCCGATGCCGGTCGACGCCTGTCCATAGGTGGCGCCCAGCGCGATGTTGGGAAACAGGTTGGCGGTTGCCACGCCCACCGCCGCCACCGCGCCATGCAGCCGCGCTTGCGCCGTCAGGATATCGGGGCGCTTGTGGATCAGAGCCGAGGGCAGCGCCACCGGCACATCGGGCAAGGTGAGATCGGTAAGGCGGTAATCGCTGGCCCCCAGTTCCGCCGGGCTGATCCCCAGCAGCACCGCCATCATGCCCCGCGCCTCGGCCAGTTGCTGGTTCAGCGCGGGGATGTCCTGCTGATCGGCGGCCAATTGCGCCCGGCCGCTGAGCACATCGACCATCGTGCCTTCGCCCGCCTGCTGGCGCGCCTGGGTCAGTGCGACGGTGCGCCGGCTTTCGCCGATCAGCGCCTGTTCGGCGGCAATGCGCTCACGGATCGCGGCGATGGTGAAGTACTGGATGACCACGCGCCCGGCGACGGTCAGATGCGCTGCCTCGGCCTGATAGGCCTCCGCCTCGGCGCCCGCTCGCGCCTGTTCGAGCGCGCGGCGGTTGCGGCCCCACAGGTCGGGATCGAACGAAATGCCGCCGCCGACGGTGTAGAGGTTGAAGATCGGGTTGGCGATCGCGCCCCCGCCACCGCCCCCGAAACTGGCCGGATCGAAGCCGAATGCGGCGAAATTGACCTCCTCGCGCTCGGCCCTGGCGTTGCCGCTGATCTGGGGCAGGGCGCGGCCCGCGACGGCGGTGACCTGATCGCGGGCGCGGGCCAGCGTGGCGTCGCTGGCGGCGAGGCTCTGATTATTTGCCAGCGCGCGCGTGACCAGCGCGTCCAGCTCGGGCGAACCGAAAGCCTGCCACCATGCGCCCTCGGGCCCGCCGCCCATGCTGACCCCTGCGGTTGCGGCGTAGCCGGCGGCGGGCGCTGGCGCAGAGGGGGGCGTGAAATCGGGCCCCACGGTGCAGCCCGTTAGTGTGGCAGCCAGCGTGCCGGCAAGGATCAGGATCGGAAAGCGTTGCATCATCTTATTCCATTACGGCAATCGGTTCGATCAGCGCACCACGCGGCGGCCGCATCAACAGCGCTACCGGCATCATCGCCACCGCGACAAGGCTCAGCAGCCAGAAGGAATCGCTATAGGCGACCATCAGCGCCTGCCGCATGATCGCCCCGCTCATCATCGCCAGCCGCTCCGGACTGGCGAAATCGAGCGCCGGCATGGCAAAGCCAAGCATTGGATTGTCGGGCCGCACTGCCTCGACCAATCGCGCCTGAACATGCGCGGTGTTGTGAAAGGTGACCGTCTGCAAATAGGAAATGCCCAGCGACGCGCCGATATTGCGGGTCAGCGCATAGAGCGCCGCCCCCTCGTTGCGATATCCCGGCGCCAGCGTGGCGAACACCATCGACGACAGCGGCACCATCATCAGCCCCGAGCCAAGCCCCTGAAACGCGCCCGCAATCAGCAACGAGCTTTGCCCGGTCATCAGATTGAGATGCGCCAGCATGCCAAGCCCGATGGTGGTCAGCGTCAGCCCCATGATCAAGAACACCCGCGTATCGAACCGTCCGATCATCCGCCCCACCACCATCATTGACACCAGCGTGCCGATGCCGCGCGGCGAGCTGACCATGCCGGTCTGCATCGCCGAATAGCCGAGCAATTGCTCCATCATCACCGTCACCATCGGGATCGCGGCGAAGGAGATGATCCCGATCGCCGCGCTGAGCATACAGCCGACGCCGAAATTGCGGTCGCGGAACATCCGGGGGCGGATAAAGCCATCGGGCGTGGTGAACATGTGGACCATCGTTTGATAGCCGGCCAGCGCCATCACCGCCGCCTCAATCCGCACTTCGGTCGAATCGAACCAGTCCAGCTGTTGCCCCCGGTCCAGCATAAGTTGCAGCGCCGCCAGAAACACCGACAGCGAGATAAACCCGAACCGGTCGAAACGCGCGGGCGCAACCTCGCGGCGGTTACGCATGAACAGCATCATGCCGGTGACCGACAATACGCCCAGCGGCAGATTGACAAAAAACACCCAGCGCCATGAAAAAGAATCAGTCAGCCAGCCGCCCAGTGTCGGCCCGATCAACGGCCCGAACATCGTGCCGACGCCATATATTGCCATCGCCCGCCCCAGCCGCTCGGGCGGGTTGATGTCGATCAGCATCGCCTGGCTCAGCGGGATCAGCCCGGCGCCGCATGCCCCCTGAAGGAACCGCGCCACCACCAGCATCGTCAGGCTGTTGGCCAGCCCGCACCCCGCCGAGGCGATGGTGAACCCCGCCGCCGAGGCGACCATCACCATCTTGCGGCCATACCGGCTGGCCAGCCATCCGCTGAGCGGCGTGGCGATGGCCGATGCGATGAGATACGAGGTCAGCACCCACACCACCTGCTCCCGCGAGGCGGACATCCCGGCCTGGATCTGCGGCAACGCGACATTGGCGATGGTGGTATCGACCGCCACCGCCATCGTCGCCAGCATCGCCGACCCGGTGATCAACAGGCGCCGCATGGGCGAAAGTTCAAAGGCTTCGGCCACCGGCGTGGCAGCTCAGGGGTGCGCGGCGGTGGTATCGGCGCCGAACAGATGCCGCTGATGGCCGGTATCCACCTCGACCTCGGCGGACAGGCCGGCGTGCAGCGGCAGGCCCTCTGGCACCTTGTCGAGGTCGATCTCCACCGGCAGGCGCTGCACCACCTTGACCCAATTGCCGGTCGCGTTTTCGGCCGGCAGGATCGCAAAGCTGCTGCCGGTGCCGGGGCTGAAGCTGGCGACATGGCCTTGCAATCTGGCGTCGCCATAGGCGTCGATGGTTGCCGTGGCAGGTTGGCCAACGCGCATATGCTCCAGCTGGCTTTCCTTGAAATTGGCCTCGACCCAGAAATGCGTGCCGGCGAGCATGAACACCGGGCGCGACGCGCTGACATAGCTGCCCAGTTGCAGCTGGTTGACCTTGGTGACGACGCCGGCCTTGGGTGCG
>JANXUK010000022.1 GCA_025356275.1 Sphingomonadales bacterium
CCTGTGCCGGATGCTGGTGGCGATGGGGGCCGATATCGAGGGCATTGGCAGCGCCGAGATCACCATCCACGGCGTGCCCCGGCTGCACGGCGCGACCTATCAGGTGATGCCCGACCGGATCGAGGCGGGCAGCTATGCCTGCGCGGCGGCGATCACCGGCGGCGAGGTGACGCTGACGGGCGCGCGGATCGACGAGATGGAGGCCAGCGTGCAGACGCTGCGCAATGCCGGGGTCAGTGTGGAGCCGCGCGGCGGCGGGCTGCATATTGCCGCCGATGGCCCGTTGCGGGCGGTGACGGCGGAGACTGCGCCCTATCCGGGGTTCGCCACCGATATGCAGGCGCAGTTGATGGCGCTGCTATGCCTGGCCGACGGCGCCAGCGTGCTGACCGAGACGATTTTCGAAAACCGCTATATGCATGTGCCCGAGCTCAACCGGATGGGCGCGCATATCGAGACCAAGGGGCGCACCGCGATCGTCCATGGCGTGGGCCAGCTGACCGGAGCCGAGGTGATGGCCACCGACCTGCGCGCCTCGATGTCGCTGGTGATCGCGGGGCTGGCGGCTAAGGGCGAGACGCAGGTCCACCGGCTGTATCATCTCGACCGGGGGTATGAGCGGCTGGAGGAGAAGCTGTCCCTGCTGGGCGCGCAGGTGGAGCGGGTTGGCGGGGATTAATCCGCCATTTCATCCCCGTATTCGGCACCATATTTGCTATCGAGATAGCGGCTCTGGATCGCCAGCCGGTCCAGCGCGCCATCGGCCAACCGGCGCGTCAACCCGTCGATCTCGCCGCTGATATGGGTCAGGCTGGCGGTGAGCTGATCGTCAGGGCTGGCGCCGGCGCGGGGCTCACGGCGCAGGGTCGCGGGGATGCTGGTATAGGCATTTACAAGTTCGGGCAGGTGTTCGCCGACCAGCCGGCGCACCTCGTCGGAGGCGGGCGCGTCATCGCCCAACCGCGCGATCTGGACGCCGAGGCCGTCGAGCTGCGCGCCGATCTGATCGATCAGGCCGATGGCGGGCGCGGGCAAGGAGGGGCGCTGCGCCTCCAGCCACAATTCCACATTGCCGATCATCGCGGTGAGGTTGCCCTTGGGCAGCGCCTCGCGCAGCGGCACGCTGAGGCGCGGCACGCGCAGCGCCAGTGCCCCGACGCCCAGCACTGCGGCCCCGGCGATCATCAGCCCCCAAAAGCCGATGCCGCCGATGATCAACCCGGCCACTACCGACAGGGCCAGCACCGCGCCAACGCCGATGCCCGCCATCTTCAGCCGCAGCCACGCATTGCGGTGCCGCAATTCCAGCGAATGCCGCCCAATACTCGGCGCCGCCACCAGCCGCCGCCCGCCGGCGCGCTGATTGGCCAGACTGGCCGCTGCCAGCCGCATCGTCTGATCGGCAGAGCTGGCCTCGCCCGGCATGCGGGTTAGCCTTCCAGACTCAGCAGGCTGGGCGCATCATGCGCCAGCGCGCCCTGCGCACCCCCTTGGGCCCGCGCGATATAGGCCTTTGACTTCTCGACCTCGCCCGACAGCGCGGTCACCGTCTGCTTCATCGAATCGAGCGCCTTGAGCTTGAAAGTGTCGATGCTGTCCATCGTCTCATAGATGTTCTGGAACGCGCGTTGCAGCGTCTCCAGCGGGATGGTGCTGGCGGCGGCCTGGGTGTGGATCTGGCCGGTCTGGGCCTTCAGCAAAGCGCTGGTCGAATCGATGATCTGCGCGGTGGTGTCGTTGAGCGCGGTGATCTGTTGCAGCACCAGCCGCTGCCCGGCCATCGCCTGCGCCACCGTCACCGCCGTGCGCAGCGCCGCGATGGTGGTTGTGCTGGCACGGTCGACGCCCTTGATCAGCTCGACATTGTTCTTCTTGACCAGATCGAGCGCTAGATAGCCCTGCACGCTGACCGCCATCTGGGTCAGCAGGTCCTGCGTGCGCTGGCGGGTATAGAACAGCGCGCTCTCGCGGATGGCTTTGCCCTTGGCGGGGTCGGTATGATCCAGCTCGCCGGCGGTATCTTCCAGCTTGCTGTCCAGCCGGCGCGAGATATGCACCATCTGCTCCAGATTGCCCATCGCCTCCCACAGCTTCTGGCGCTCCACATCGATGGCGGCATTGTCCATCAACAGGCTGTCCTTGCCCCGCGCCAGCGCATCCAAAATGCCCTTGATATGCCCCTGCGCCGAGACATACCCCTCAAAATAGCGCTGCATCTTATTGCCGAACGGGATGATGCCGAGCAGTTTCCTGGCGGGCGTCAGCTTGCCGGCGCGGCCCGGGTCCAGCGTTTCGACGGTGCGGCGCAGCTCCACCAGGCTTTTGCCGACATCCGAATCGCGCTCCATCGCGCGCACCGGTCGGTCGAGGAAGCGGTTGGACATGCCGGCGGCGGCCGCAATCTCGCGTCGGCCCATGTTGCCCAGTTGATCGACGCGCTTGCCGAATTCGGGGCTGGCCGCATCCTGCGCGACTAGGTCGGCGACATAGGCATCGACCCGCGCCTCCAGCTTGGACGCGGTTTCCGGCGCCACCGGGACCAGCCCGGCAGCCTGAGCGGGCGCCACCACCGCGACGGGCTCAGGCGGGGTCAGGGTGATGGTCGGGGTTTCGCTAAAAATGGTGGGGGACGAAGGCGTGCTGGCCATGGGGTGCGGGCTTTCTGTCGGGTGCCCCGGCGCCCGTATGGCGTGCGGCATCGCCGCCTGTGTTAGCGGAGTAAGACAGTTCGGGCAAGGGGGGATGGGGTCGGCGGCGGCGCGGTCCGGTGGCAGGCCGGGGTTGCAGTTAAATGGGTTGCCGCGCCCCGATCACCGGCAAAATTAGCGAACAGCGGCACCGCTCCGGAATGGACAGTAGAACCGAAGTAAAATTTGTCGCGCGCCAATTGTCTATTGGCTGGCAAGTGATAAGCGCAGCTATTTGGGGCGCTGACGGCTATTTCGCGTAACCGCGCTGAACCGGGGGAATATTTCATGCAATATACGTCGATTTTGCTTGCCGTGGCCTGTTCGGGCGCCGCTGTTGCGCCGGCTGTGGCCGTCAGGGCTGGTGTGCCTGCCGCCGCTCCGGCTGTCGCTGCAGTGCCGTTCGCCGCGCCGATGGCGGTGGTTGCGGCGCCTGTGGTCGCCGCGTCTGTGGTTGCCACATTGGCGAGGCGTGAGGTCGTGCTGGCGCCGGATACCGACATTATCGTCAATCTGATCGCGCCGATGAGCAGTAAGACTGCCAGAACCGGCGACAGGTTCAAGTTTTCCACCGGGTCGGACGTGACGCAGGACGGGTTCGTCGTCATCCCGCGTGGCACGCAGGGTACGGGCATGGTGGCCTCGAGTTCCGACACTGGCATGATGGGCGCTTCGGGCAAGCTGGACCTGGCGTTCAACGCTCTCGATCTGAACGGACGGCGGATCGCGCTGACCGGCGCTGACCGCCAGGATGGCAAGGGCAATCCGGCTCGGTGGTCGGGGCCGCGATCGCTATCGGGGTTTTCGCGGTGCTGGTGACCGGGCATACTGCGGTGATCACGACAGGGCAGGAGATGCACGTCAGTACGGCCGAGGCGCAAAAGTTCGATGTTCCGCTCAGCACGCAGACGGCGCCTGCCGCTATGCCGGCTGCAACTGTCGCCGCTATGCCGGCTGCGGCGCCTGCCGCTATGCCGGATGCGGCGCCTGCCGCCATGCCGACTGCCGCAGTTGTGGCTGCGTCTGTGCCGTCGGTTGCGGCGCCGGTGGCCAAGTAAGCGACAGCCCCGCCTCGCCCTGGCTCGGGGCGTGGTCTGGAGTTCACCATGACCGCAACCTGCGGCAACCTATCCTGACAGGCTAAATCAGCATCCGCCAAGGTGGCCGCGATGCGCGCGGCAGCGCAGGATCTTGATCGGATGGCGTGCCTTCAGGTTGATGCGCGGCGCGAGCACCCGGTGGCAATGAATCGCCTTGTCATGCCCGCCCCGGCAATAGCGGTTGGCTTCTGCGGGCGCGGCAGAAACGAGCACGGCGGCGACTGCGGAAAAAATCAGGCTGGATTTCATGGAGACCCCCTCGGTCATAAACATCCGCCCCGATTCGGGCCGGCTTCGCTGCGGTAACGGCTGAGCGCCGATTCGGTTCCGTGGGCGCGGTGAGGGGCCGCCGTCAGGCCGCCATCTCCAGCGGCTCGATCTCGCCCGACAGGTACAGCCGCTTCGCCTTCGCGCGCGACAATTTGCCCGATGACGTGCGCGGCAGGCTCTTGGGCGGGATAAGTTCGACCACGCAATTCATGCCGGTGATCGAGCGTACCCGCTCCCGGATCACCTCGCGCAGCTTGACCCGTTCGTCGGGATCCGAAACGCGGCAATGAACCAGCACGCCGGCGGTCTCCTCTCCCGTTGCCGTTTCCAAAGCAAATGCCGCGATATCGCCTTGATGAAAACCGGGGAGTTGCTCCACCGCCCATTCGATGTCCTGCGGCCAGTGGTTCTTGCCGTTGATGATGATCATGTCCTTGGCGCGGCCGACGATGAACAGATAGCCGTCCGCCATATACCCCATGTCGCCGGTATCCAGCCAGCCATCGACCATGCATTCGGCGGTGGCGGCGGGGTCGCGGAAGTAGGAATGCATCACCGATGGCCCCTTGCACCAGACCTTGCCAATATGGTGATCGGCCAGCGCCGCGCCGCTTTCGCGCCGGATTTCGACCACCATGTCGCGCACCGGCTTGCCGCAATTGACGATCGCGCGATAGCGGGCGGGACGTGAGAGGTCGCGCGGGCTGCCCGACAGGCGCTCCTCCTCGACCAGTTCCACGCGGATACCCTCGCCCGGCGGCATCAGGGTCACGGCCAGCGTCGCCTCGGCCAGGCCGTAGGACGGCAGGAACGCGCTGGCCTTGAAGCCGGCGGCGGCGAAGACATTGACGAAGCTCTGCATAACATCGGGCCGGATCATGTCCGCGCCATTGCCCGCCAGCCGCCAGCGCGACAGATCGAAGCGCTCCGCCACATTGGTCTGGTTGGAGATGCGGCGCGCGCAAATGTCATAGCCAAAGGTCGGCGAATAGCTGGCCGAAGTGCCCGGATTGCGGCTGATCAGATCGAGCCACGCGAGGGGACGCCGCGCGAAATCCTCGGTCTTTAGGTAATCCGTCGAAACCTGATTGCCGATCATCGACAGGAAACAGCCGACCAGCCCCATGTCATGATACCACGGCAGCCAGCTGATACAGCGGTCGGTCGGATTGCGGTCCATATGCATGCCGTGCCCGTGGCCGGCCAGATTGTTGAGCAGCGCCGCATGGGTCACCGCGACGCCATGGGGAAAGCGGGTCGAGCCGCTGGAATATTGCAGATAGCAGATGTCGCCGCTGGATACCGCCGGCAGCGGCAGGTCGGGGGCGTCGCCGGTGGTCAGCGAGGCCCAGTCCATTGCCTTGCAGCGGCCGCCATGCCGCGCCGCCGCCGCCTGGGCCATGACCGTAATCTCGGCGGGATAGAGGAACAGCGCGGGGTCGCTGCTGCCCAATTGCACCGCCAGTTGGTCGATGTAATTCTCCTTGCCGCCAAAGCTGGTCGGCAGCGGCAGCGGCACCGGCCACGCCCCGGCATAGATCGCGCCGCAGAACAGCGCGGCAAACTCGACCCCGGTCTCCGCGACCAAAGCGATGCGGTCGCCCTTGTGGATGCCCATGCCGATCAGCCGGCGCGCGGCGGCCAATGCGTCATCGCGCAGCTCGCGGAACGGATAGGGGCGGATCAAACGCCCGCGCGGATCATGGAAATTGAGGCCGCGTGTGCCCTGCGCGGCATAGTCCAGCGCCTCGCCAAAACTCGCGAAATCGGCGAGCCGGCGCGGCAGTGCGCAGCTATTGGGGGTCGGGGTGAGGGCTTCGCGCTCCACCGTATCGGGCGCGATTGTGCTGGCGCCATTGGTCATCCCTGCAAATCCGTGCGAGTCGACATCGTGAAATTCCCGGAATATCAGCGAAATTAAAGCGGATTTAAGTATCTTGGCCTCCCCTTTCCTGCGCGAGTGTGGCACGAATATGGCCGATGCCCCGTTTCACCCGCCCATCCGCCGAGCGAAGCGGACCTCGCGAACGCGCCGCGCCGCGTCCGATCGATGCGGCGCGGCTGGAAGCGCTGGCGCTAAGCTATGCCTCACGCTTCGCGACCAGCGCCGCCAAGCTCGACGGGTATTTGCGGCGCAAGATCCGCGCGGCGGGGTGGGATGGCGAAGCCGATCCGGTGGAGCGCATCGCGGCGCTGGTCGCCCGTTTCGTCAGCTCCGGCTATGTTGACGATGTCGGTTTTGCGCAGGCGCGCGCGGGCAGCCTGTTGCGGCGCGGCTTTGGTGAGCGGCGGATTTCGCAGGCCCTGCACGCGGCGGGGATCGACGAGGGCATACGCGCTTCGGTGATGCCGGGGACGGGCGATGCGCGGCAGGCGGCGCTGGCGCTGGCGCGCAAACGCCGCTTCGGGCCGTTTGCGCCGACGCAGCCCGATCCCGCGCAGCGTGAGCGGCAGATCGCGGCGATGTTGCGTGCGGGGCACCGGCTGGACAGCGCGCGGGCGCTGGTGCTGGCGCGCAGCGAGGCGGCGGCATTGGACTGGGCGGAGCAGGGGTGATGGGGGAGATCGACGCATGAACGCTTGGCGGTTGCCTGCGCTGGTGGGGCTGGTCGGCATCGTGCTGGCGGCGGCGGTATGGCTGGCGGCGGGGCGTCATCCAGGTCTGTCGCCAGTTCCGGCGCAGACGGAACCGCAGCGCCTCACCAACCTGACGATCACCCATGCCGGCCAGCGCCATCTGTTCCACGTCGAGATTGCGCGCACCGGGCCCGAGCAGGAGCGCGGCCTTGGCTATCGCGACGGGCTGGCGCCGGGGTCGGGGATGCTGTTCCCGTTTGCCCGCCCGCGCCCCGCCGCCTTCTGGATGGAGGATACGCGGATGCCGCTGGACATGATCTTTATCGGCGCCCACCACCGTGTCACCGGCATCGCCGCGCGCGCCCAGCCGGGCGACCGCCAATTGCACGCCTCGCCGGGCCCGGTGATCGCGGTGCTGGAGATCGCCGGCGGGCAGGCGGCGGCATTGCACGTTGCGCCCGGCGATATGGTCGGGTGGTAATTTCTGCCTCCGGCGTTCTTCCCCCGCTCGGCAAAATCGGTTAGGCCAGCGGCATGGGCATATTGGGCAAGATCTTCACCTGGTGGGATGGCGCGACCATCGGCACACTGGTCAACACTGGGCTGACCGGCGTCGAAGTTGGCACCGATCATCAGGGCAACCGCTATTTCCGTGGGCGAAAGCCGCATGCCGACGGGCGGGAGCGGCGCTGGGTGCTGTATAATGGCGCCAATGACGCCAGCCGCGTGCCCGCCGAATGGCACGGTTGGCTGCACGGCAGCTTTGATGGCGTGCCCGAGAGCCATCTGCCCCCGCCGCGCATCTGGGAGGTGGATTACACCCCTAATGCCACCGGCACCCCCGCCGCCTATCGCCCCAGTGGCGCGCTGGAACGCGGCGGCAAGCGTGCGGCGGCGACCGGCGATTACGAAGCGTGGTCGCCGGACGTTTGATGCGGGTTGGGGGCTTGATGGTCGTTTTGGCGCTGGCCGGGTGTCACCGCTCACGCGATGACGTGCCCGAGGTGCAGGCCACCGATGTGCCGCAGGGCGTTGTCGCCAGGGGCAATGCCGCCGCAGCAGTGGAGAATCAGTTCGCGACCCCGGTCAAGGACCGCGTCGGCACGCTGGGCCTGCTCAATAAGCGCAACAATCAGGAAGTGGATCTGGTGATGAAGCCGGGCGAATCGCGCCGGCTGGGCAATGTGGTGGTGAAGCTGGCGACCTGCGAAAAGACCCTGCCGTGGGAGCGTCCGCCCGAGGTTGGCGCCTTCGCGCAGGTGTTCGTGGAGGAGCGCGCGACCACCAGCGAGCCCCTGGCGTGGCACAGCGTGTTCTCGGGCTGGCTGTTCAAGAATGCGCCGGGGCTGAATGTGGTGCAGCATCCGGTCTATGATGTGTGGGTCAAGGATTGCGCGATGAAATTCCCCGGCGAGGAGGAAAATCCCGAGGATTTCGCAGCGGCGAGCAAGGCCGCAAAGGCGGCGGGCAAGGCGGTGAAACCTGCCGCGCCAGTCGCCACGCCGACGCCCACGCCTTCGCCCAGCGCTTCCGACTGAGCCTGTTTCAGCAGCGTCAGGTAGTGCCGCTGGCTGACCTCCACCGCGCCCAGTGACGCCAGATGCGGCGTGGTGAACTGGCAATCGAGCAGTTCCGCCCCGCCAATCCGCAATGCCGCAACGAGCCACGCCAGTGCCACTTTCGACGCATCGGTGGCACGCGAAAACATGCTTTCGCCGCAGAATACGCGGTCGAAACCGACGCCATAGAGCCCGCCGACCAGCATGCGCCCACCGCTGCCATCGCCCCGCCACACCTCGACCGAATGCGCGTGGCCCAGCGTGTGCAGCGCCAGATAGCTGGCGGCGATGCGCTGGCTGATCCACGTCTCGGGCGCGGCGGCGCGAGGGGCGGCGCAGGCGTCCAGCACCTCGGCGAAGGCTGTGTCGCAGGTCACATGGAACCCGCCGCGCCGCAGCCTGCGCGCCAGCGAGTGCGAGCAGTGGAAGCCATCGAGCGGCAGGATCGCGCGGGCACGCGGCTCGACCCAGAAGATCTCGGGATCGTCGCGCGCGTCGGCCATTGGGAAAATGCCGGCGCGATAGGCCATCATCAACAGGTCGGGCGGGATCATCGCGGTGGCGGAGGCGTCCATGGCGCCAGCGATAGCGGCTTGCATCGCGTCTTGCCATCCGCGGTGGCAGTCTCTAGGGGCTGGCGGCCCGCAGGAGTTTAGCTCAGTTGGTAGAGCATCGGTCTCCAAAACCGAGGGTCGTGGGTTCGAGTCCCCCAACTCCTGCCATTTATTGCTTGGCCGACCGTCTGCGGCAAGCCTGTGCCATCCCGCGTGAGTCCGTCCTACGAAAAGCGCGAAAGAGCGCTTTTTGTAGGAAGCCCGTGCCGTCCCGCACGGAGTTGGTTTGATTGGCGGACCGCACAGGCTTCCCTAATCAAAGACTCCTCCCGCATTTGCATCGCCCCGCGATTGGGTTAGGCGCGCGGGCTCGTTGCCGAAGGAACCCGCCGATGACCGCCGCAACCCTGCCCGCGCCCCAGCGATCCCGCGCGTGGATCAGCGCCCGGATTAGCGCTTGGCCCCGCGCCGCGCAGGCGGATGGGTTCTGGTTGGGCATTGTGCTCGCGCTGCTGTCGTGCCTGCCGGTGGTATGCGCACATTATCCGCAGATGAGCGACTACCCGGCGCACCTGGCGCGCTATTACGTGATGCTCGATGCGGCGCGCGATCCGGTGTTGGCGCGCTATTACGGCTTTACCTGGCAGTGGACGGGCAATGTCGGGGTTGATCTGGCGATCCGTCCGCTGGCGACGCTAATCGGGCTGGAGCCGGCTGGACGCCTGATCACTGGCATTATCCCACCGCTGACCGCGTTTGGCATATTGGCGGTGGAGTGGTCGCTGCGCCGGCGGATCGGGGTGGGGTCGTTTCTGGCGCTGGCGTTTGTGTGGTCGCCGATGATGTTGATCGGCTTGCTCAATTATGCGCTGGGTCAGGCGCTGGCGCTGTGGGCGTTTGCGGCATGGGTGATGCTGGGCGGCAGGCGCTGGCGCTGGGTGCTGTTCCTGCCGGTCGGGCTGGTGGTGTGGGCGTGCCATCTGTCGGCCTGGGGGGTGCTGGGGGTGATGGTGTTCGGTTATGAGTGGCAGGCGGGGCGGTCCTGGCGAGCATTTGTCGCGCCGTGGCCGCTGGCGTTGCCGGTGGCGGTTATGATGTTCGCGCATGGCACCAATGGGGCGTTTTCCTATGGCGCCTATTGGTGGGTGTATAAGCAGGCAATCTGGCTCAAGGCGATGCGCGATACGTCCTATCCGCTCGATTATTTGGGCGAGGTGCTGGTAGGGGCCGCGGTGCTGTTTGCGGGCATCGCGCGGCGGATCGATATGCGGCTGGGCTGGGCGGCGGCGCTGCTGCTGGCGCTGTCTATCGCCTTGCCCCGGCATATCTCGGGCGGGGATTATGCCGATTACCGGATGATTACAGCGGGCTTGATGGTCGCCTGTCTGGCGATCGACCTTGGGCCGGGCAAGCTGGACCGCGCCGCCTATCTGGCGCTGCTGTTCGCAGCGCCCGGCCTGTATGTCGCGCGGCTGGCGGTGACCACGCTGAGCTGGCAGGCCGATTCGGCGCAGACCGGGCGATTGCTGGAGGCGCTGGATCATATTCCGCGCGGCGCCCGCGTGGCCTCGGCGGTGCTGGTGCCGCGCGATGTCTGGCGGCTCGATCATTTCGAGCATATCGGCGCCTATGCGGTGTTCCGTAATGATGCCCTTACCAATGCCAATTTCGCGGTGGCGCATATCCATATGCTGCACCTGAAAGTGCCGTTTTACGCCGATCCGTCGCAGCGGGTGATGCAGCCATCGGGGCTTCGCGTTGATCTGTCGCATTTCGCGCCGGCCACCGATCCGGCGATTCCGGCGGGATCGGCGGCGCAATATCTGTGGTATGTCGGCGCGCGCCAACCCGACGTATTGCCCGCCGGCGCGGTGGTGATCTGGCGCGGTGAGGGCACGCTTGTCGCCCGGCTTGCAAATCGCGGCGGCACCGCTTAAACGCCAGCGCTCTCCCGACATCGGAGCAGTGCCTGCCCCTCCCGGTCAACCTTGAACCAAGGCGGCCGGGGCGGCGCTGAACCCATGGCGGAAACCGAACAGGAATTGCCGAATGGATGAGCGTATCACGCCAGCCCCCGCCGCCAAACCCCGCACCAGCCCGGGCGAATTCTTCGCGCAGGTCCGTGCCGAGGGCAAGAAGGTGGTGTGGCCGACCCGTCAGGAAACTTTGACCACGGCGATGTTCGTGGCCATCCTGATGACCATTCTGGCGATGTTCTTCCTGGGGATCGACACGTTGTTTGGCGCTGCGGTGCGCTGGCTGCTGTCGCTCGCTTAAGCATCTGAACAAGAAAGATTGTCATGGCCCGCTGGTACATCATCCACGCTTACTCCGGCTTTGAGAGCAAGGTGAAGGAGGCGATCCTGTCGGAGGCCGAGCGCAAGGGCCTGTCGCAGTTGGTCGAAGCGGTCGAAGTGCCAGCCGAAACCATCACCGAGGTCAAGCGCGGCAAGAAGGTCCAGACCGAGCGCAAGACCATGCCAGGCTATGTGCTGGCCAAGCTGGCGATGAACGATGATGTTTATCACCTCGTCAAGAACACCGCCAAGGTCACTGGCTTTCTGGGGCCCAATGGCAAGCCGCAGGCGATCTCGGACCGTGACGCCGCGCGTTACTTTGGCGCGCGCGAAAAGGCCGCTGCCGAGCCGAAGAAGCACGTCCATGTCGATTACGAGATCGGCGATGCGGTCAAGGTGCTGGACGGCCCGTTCGCATCGTTCAACGGGGTTGTGGAGGAGCTGGACTTCGACAAGAGCCGCGTGAAGGTGTCGGTCTCGATCTTTGGCCGCGCGACGCCGGTGGAGCTGGACTTCGAGCATGTGGAGCTGGCGAAGTAGTTGCCGAGATAGTTATCTGGCCCGGCATTAGCGCCTAACCACCGTCTCGCAGCACTCGTTCTGAACCACCAGGAACGACACGGGGCAGTATGGCCCCGTCGCACGCGGGGGACCTGAGCTGCTTACCCCGCGTGCAACTTGCCGTCGCACGCATGTGGGCCCACCAAATCATTCTTGCCAAATCCGTAAGGCTCAGCTAGTCGCGCGCACTTCCGGTTAACCCCGGAAACCCATGCGGGAGAGGCTCACCCCTCGCTATCACCGCTAAATCTGAGGGCGTGTCGCCCGACAGGACGAAAGGAGGCCCCCGTGGCCAAGAAGATCGATACCTATATCAAGCTCCAGGTGAAGGCCGGTGAGGCCAAGCCCGCGCCGCCGATCGGGCCCGCACTCGGCCAGCGCGGTGTGAATATCATGGAATTCTGCAAGCAGTTCAACGCTGCGACGCAGGAGGTCGAGAAGGGCACGCCGCTGCCCACGATCATCACCGTCTATTCGGACAAGTCGTTCACCTTCAAGACCAAGACCCCGCCCGCGACCTTCTTCATCAAGAAGGTGCTGGGGCTGAAGTCTGGCTCGAAGCTGCCCGGCAAGGACAGCGCTGGCACCATCACCCGCGCCCAATGCGCCGAAATTGCCACCGCCAAGATGGCCGATCTCAACGCCAACGATCTGGCGGCGGCAACCAAGATCATCGAAGGCTCGGCCCGCGCCATGGGCCTTTCGGTTGTGGAGGGTTGATCCGATGACCACGAAAAAGCAAAAATCGCTGACCGCCAAGCTGGGCGATAACCAGAAGCTGTACGGCGTGGACGAAGCGCTCAAGCTGCTGCGCGAAGTGTCGACCGCCAAGTTCGACGAATCGATCGAGATCGCGCTGAACCTCGGCGTCGATCCGCGTCATGCCGACCAGATGGTGCGCGGCATGGTCACGCTGCCCTCGGGCACCGGCAAGGACGTCAAGGTTGCGGTGTTCGCGCGCGGTGACAAGGCCGCCGCCGCATTGGCCGCCGGCGCTGACAAGGTTGGCGCCGAAGACCTGCTGGAGGATATGCAGGCCGGTAATGTCGATTATGGCCGCGTGATCGCCACGCCGGACATGATGGGCGTCGTGGGCCGGCTCGGCAAACTGCTGGGCCCCAAGGGCCTGATGCCGAACCCTAAGCTTGGCACCGTGACGCCAAACGTCGCCGAAGCAGTTAAGGCGGCCAAGGGTGGCCAGATCGAATTCCGCGTCGAAAAGGCCGGGATCATCCATGGCGGCATCGGCAAGATGAGCTTCACCGATGCGGCGCTGCGCGCCAATTTCGACGCTTTCGTCGATGCCATCGTCAAGGCCAAGCCGGCGGGCGCCAAGGGTAAGTACCTGCAACGGGTGGCGGTGTCGTCGTCGATGGGCCCAGGGCTCAAGATCGACGTGGCAGCGGTGCTGGCGGGCTGATCCTCACGCTCACGTAGTGATAAGGGCCGGCGGGGCAACTCGCCGGCCTTTTTCGTGGTCTTTTCGTGTCTAGAGCATCGTGCCAAAAAGTGGGTACCGGTTTTTGGCAATAAACGATGCGAAAACAAAGACTCTAGAGCAAGATGCGATTCTGTTTTATCGCATCTTGCTCTAGTGGTTCGTTTCCGACATTTGCATCCCTTTCGGCAAGGGCAGAGGCAAATGTCGCAAAAACATAAGAACCGCTAGATATTATATTGTTTCTAGTGGATTTTATGATTTTGACATTCGAAAGTACCCCTTGCCGCAAGCGGGACTCGAATGTCAAAATCAATCCACTAGGCGCGGCCGGTTACCGGGGCGAGCAGGGCGGGGTCGATGCCCTCGGCCTGCCATGCCGCATGCCACCGGGCCTTGGCGTCTTGCGCGAAAATGAGGTCGCCATGCGCGGCGGCGGCGTGCCAGCCGTGGCGCTGCATCTCGCCGTCCAATTGCCCCGCGTCCCAGCCGGCATAGCCCAGCGCCACCAGCCAGCGGGCCGGCCCGGTGCCCCCGGCGATCGCGGCCAGCACCTCGCGCGAGGCGCTGAGCGACCAGGCCGTGCAGGCCGCTAGCGTCCCCTCTCCGGCCCAGTCGGGCGAATGCAGTACGAAGCCGCGATGCGGCTCGACCGGGCCACCCGCCAGCAGCGCGCAATCGGGCGCCACCCCCGGCGCGATGTCCAGATCCGCCAGCAGCGCGTGGAGGGTTATGCCGGGCAGTTCCTCGCCTACCCCGATGCCCAATGCGCCGGCGCCGTCATGGACGCAGAGCGCGATCACCGCGCGGGCGAAACGCGGGTCGGGCATGCCGGGAAGAGCGAGCAGCAGGCGGCCCGCAAGCGAGGCGCCGTCGGCGGCAGCGGTAGACATCAGCGGGACGCGACCGGCAAGACGACTTGCGGCAGAGGCAGAGGCACGACCACCGGCGGCACTGGCTCCAGAACCGGCGGCCCGAACACTTGGCCAGCCGGCGCCAGCACATTGGGCTGATAGCATTCGCGCACCAGCGCCAGCGGCTCGCCGCTGGGCAGCCGCAGCAGCGCGCGGTTGGCGAGGACGGTCCGGCGGTTGCAGCCCTCAGCCGGCCCGCGCCGGCTGGAGAGCGGCTCGCGCGTGAAATGCAGCGGCGCGGCCACGGTACCGAACGGGGTCTCGGTCTGCGCCAGCGCCGTCCGCATGGCCGGGGTAAGGCGCGACTGAACGAACCAATTGTCGGCCTCGGACAGCGGCACCCAGCCACAAATCAGCGTGATATGCCGCGTGCCGAGCGGTTCATCGGGCCCGACGCCCAGCGCCGTGCGCAGCCCCGGCGGCATCGGCGATCCCGATTCGCGCGGCGCGGCCCAGATTTTCAGGTGGTGGGCGGGGAAATGCGCGTCGCACCAGCCTTGCAGCACCTTGGTCGCGCTGGGCTGGGCGGCAAGGGCGGTCTCCCAGCGGGTCAGGGCGTGGGTCTGCCGGGGCGTCAGGGCATCCCGCGCGCCGGCGGGTGACCCTGCCATCAGGGCCGCAACCAGCGCGCCGTGCAAAACGGCCCCTGTCATCCTGCCAGCCCCGCGCCTCATATCCCGCCCGGCTCTGCCACATGCCCCATCGCCGCCAGCCCCGCGCTCAGCGCCGCGCCGCATGCCGCCAACGCCCCGGCGTCGACCGAGCGGATCACGAAATTCGCCCCCGAACGCCCATCGCGGAAGAACGGATAGCTGCCGATCTGGCAGCCCTCGTGGGCCTTTTCGGTGTCGCGCAGCAGGTCCGCCACCGCGCTTTCCTGCACCCAGCAGCCGAGCGATGTGCTCAGCACCGGGGCGCCGCCCGCCAGCGTCCCGGTCAGCGCGTCGAGCATCCCCGCGGTGATCGTGGGCACGCCGGCCATCAGGAACACATTGCCGATGCGGATGCCCGGCGCCCCCGAATAACGATTGGGGATCAGCGCCGCCCCCGCCGGCACTCGCGCCATCCGCAGTCGCGCATCGCTGAGCCCGCCGCGCGTCGCGTAATAGCCCTCAAGAATGGCCCGCGCCTCGGGGTGGACCTCGACCGCCAGCCCCAGCGCGGTGGCCACCGCATCGACCGTGATGTCATCATGCGTCGGCCCGATGCCGCCGGTGGTGAACAGGTAATCATGGACGGTGCGCAGCGCGTTCACCGCCGCGACGATGGCCGGTTGGTCATCGGCAACCACGCGAACCTCGGTCAGGCGAATACCCTGCACCCCCAGCCAGCTGGCCACTTGCGCGATATTCTTGTCATGGGTGCGACCCGACAGAATCTCGTCGCCGATGACCACCAGCGCGGCGGTATAGACACGGGCGGCGGCGGGGGAGGGCGAATCGGGCATGCCCTAGCGTTACGGCATTTTGCGCCGATGCGGCAAGGCGTCGGCCGGACGCGGGTTCGGCTCCGAAAGAAAAAGGGGCCAGTCTTGCGACCGGCCCCGAAAAGTTTTCCTTGGGAGAGGATGCCTGATAGGCACCCCCTTTAGGCCGTATTGCTGACAATGCTGCAAGTGCGAAAAGTGCGGCGGGACTTGCAATTATTGCAACCGGCATTGCTCAGTCCGCAATCACCCCGAACAGATCATGCGCGTCGGCATCCTCGATTCGCGCGGTGACGATGTCGCCGGGGCGCAGGCTGGCGGGGACATCGCGAAGCAGTACCTGACCGTCGATCTCGGGGGCGTCGGCCTGGCTGCGCCCGCTGGCACCGATGTCGCCGTCCTCGTCGGGCTCGCCCAATTCGTCGACGATCACTGGCAGAATGCGTCCGATCTTGGCCTGCAATTTGGCAGCGCTGATCGCTTCGGTACGCTCCATCAGGCGGGCATAGCGCTCCTCTTTCAGCGCCTCTGGCACCGCATCGGGCAGGTCGTTGGCCGCCGCTCCCGCCACCGGCTCGAAGCGGAAAGCGCCGACCCGGTCGAGCTGGGCCTCATCGAGCCAATCGAGCAAATATTGGAAATCCGCCTCGGTTTCGCCCGGAAAACCGACCACAAAGCTGGAGCGGATGGCGATTTCGGGGCAGATTTCGCGCCACGATTTGAGGCGCTCCAGCACCTTAACCTCATTGGCGGGGCGCTTCATTCGGCGCAAAACCGACGGGCTGGCATGTTGAAAAGGGATGTCGAGATAGGGCGTCAGCAACCCTTCGGCCATCAGCGGGATCACCGCGTCGACGTGCGGATAGGGATAGACATAATGCAGCCGCACCCATGGCGGCGCGCCCTGCGGCGTCCGCAACCCGCCGAGTTCGCGCGCCAGATCCGTCATATGCGCGCGGACCGGCTGCCCCTTCCAGTCGCGCATCTCATGCCGCGTATCGACCCCATAGGCCGAGGTGTCCTGGCTGATCACCAGCAGCTCGCGCGTGCCCGCCGCGACCAGCTTCTCGGCCTCGCGCAGCACCGCGTCGATCCGCCGGCTGGCCAATTTTCCTCGCAGTTGCGGTATGATGCAGAAGCTGCATGCGTGGTTGCAGCCTTCCGAAATCTTCAGATACGAATAGTGCCGGGGGGTCAGCTTGATGTCATCGGCGGACGGTTGCGGGATCAGATCCACGTAAGGCCCGCGGGCAGGCGGCGCGGCTTCGTGGACCGCTGCCACCACCGCCTCGTATTGATGCGCGCCAGTGATCGCCAGCACATTGGGGAAGCGCGCGCGGATCGCCTCGGCCTCCGACCCCATGCAGCCGGTCACGATCACGCGGCCATTTTCGGCCATCGCCTCGCCGATCGCGGCCAGGCTTTCCTCCTTCGCCGAATCGAGAAAGCCGCAGGTGTTGACCACCACCACGTCGGCCCCGGCATAATCGGCGCCAAAGCCGTAACCGTCGGCGCGCAGCCGGGTCAGAATCCGCTCCGAATCGACCAGCGCCTTGGGACAGCCGAGGCTGACCATGCCGACGCGCGGGCTATCGGCGATTTTATGCGGGGGGGGCGAGAGGCTCATAGGCCAGCGCCCCTACACCGCGCCGCCCGATTGCGCTACTGCGCGTGTGTGCGCGGGATGGCGGGAGGCGAATATGGGTCATATAAACTGGCTGGCGGTGGTGCTGTCGGCCAATCTGGCGGTGGCGATCGGGATGGTGTGGTACGGGCCGCTGTTCGGGGGGGCGCCTTTGTTCGGACGGATGACCGGCGATGAGGCCAGAAGCGGGCAGGGCGGCAGCGGCGTGATTAGCACAATTGCCGGCGCGGTGCTGCTCCAGGCGTTTTCCGCTCTGATGCTGGGGCACAATTACGCGCGGATTGGGGCGGCGGTGCTGGCCGCAAAGCCGTGGCTCTATTGGATGCAGAGCGGCGGGGTGGCGCTGGCCTTTATCCTGCCTGCTTTGTGGATTTCCTACGCGCGTCAGCGGATTGCGCGGCGTGAGGCGCTGGTCGACGCCGGGTTCTGGCTGGTGGTATATCTGGCAGCGGGGACGGTGTTCTGGGCGCTGGGATAAAGCGAGGTTCAGTCGCCCTTGGGGTCGGGCTTCGCCGCATCCGACAATTGGTCGGCGGGGTCGACCGGCTTGTTGGCCTTGCGTAGTTCGAAATGCAACTCGCTGCGGGGGGCCTTGCCGGTGTGGCCGACCAGCCCGATGCGTTCATGCGGCTTGACCGTGTCACCCTTGGCCACGGTGAGTTTCGACAGAAAGCCATAGGCCGATTGCCAGCCATTGCCGTGATCGATCACCACCAAATTGCCAAAGCTCTGCGGTTCGGCGCCGGCGAAGATCACCGTGCCTCCCGCCGTCGCGCGCACCGCCGCGCCGGTGGGTCCGGCAATGTCGAGGCCGTCGTGGTAATTGGCGGCGCTGCGCGGGGCAAAACGGCGCACGACTTTACCGGTCAGCGGCCAGATGAAGTCTGGGGTCTCGGGCTCGGCTGCGGCCAGATCGGCATCGGGGGCGGTGTCAGACGCAGGTTTGGCCCTGTGTTTGACCTCGCGCTTGACCTCGCGCTTGCCCTTGCTCGCCACCGGCTCGGGCCGCGCATCAATGATCGTGGGGATCAGCAGGCGCTGCCCCGCCTTCAGCTTGACCCCCGGTTTCAACCCATTGGCCACCGCGATCGCGGGATAGGGCACATCATAGTGATAAGCGATGTCGAAACCGGTCTCGCCGTCCTTGACCACATGATGCCGGGTGCGCGGCAGCATCAGGTGCTGGCCGGCGTGGACCGCCCAGGGCTTGGTCAGGCTGTTGGCCTCGGCGATCAGGACACGGGGCACTTTCGCGCGCTGGGCAATGCCGCCCAGCGTCTCGCCGGGCTTGACGACATGCTCGGCCTCCTCATCGGCGGGCAGGGCATGATCGGGCGCGTCGGCGTCATCGGCAGGCTTGAGCTTGTGCGCGGGTTTGGCATGCGGCTTGGCGGCATCGGCAGCGCCGGCCATGCCCCATCCCGCCATCGGCCCTGCCAGCAGCGCCAACGCATAGGCCAATGCTGGGGCCGCGCCCTGCCTCATGCCGTAAACCGGGCAGCCAGCCCGGCCAGTTGCGTGTGATCGGTCAGGTCCAGCTGGAGCGGGGTCACCGAAATATACCCATCGCCCACCGCCTCAAGGTCGGTGGCGTGGCCCGGCGTGTGCTCCACCCCGTTCAGCCCGAACCAGAAATAGCGATAGCCGCGCGGATCGGTCGCCGCGATGACGGTGCCGCGTGCATAATCGTGAAAACCCTGACGCACGACGCGAATGCCCCTCACTGCGCTGCTGGCCACCGGCGGAAAGTTTACGTTGACCATGCTGCGCGGGGCAAAGGGCGCCTCGCACAGCGGTCGCAGCACTTTTGCCCCCCAATGCTGCGCTGCGTCAAATGAAACCGCATCGCCGGCGCCTTCTTTGTCATAGACCTGGCTGAGCGCGATCGAGCGGATACCCGCCAGCGCGCCCTCGATGGCGGCGGCGACGGTGCCCGAATAGGTGACGTCATCGCCCAGATTGGCACCGCGATTGACGCCCGAGAGGATCAGGTCGGGCGCCTCGGGCATCACCTCGCGCAGCGCCATGGTCACCGCGTCGGTCGGCGTGCCGCTGACCGAAAAGCGGCGCTCATCGTGCCGGCGCAGCCGCACCGGGCGGGTCAGGGTCAGCGAATGGCCCGCGCCCGACTGCTCCTCGGCGGGGGCGCAGATCCAGATGTCGTCCGAGAGTTCGCGCGCAATCGCCTCCAGCACCTTGAGGCCCGGGGCGTGGATGCCATCGTCATTGGTCAGCAGGATGCGCAAGTTCGGCCTTTCAAGCGGCGGGGGTCAAATGGAAGGGGTGAGCAGTTCGACGCCGCCCATATAGGGCACCAGCGCGGGCGGAACGGTGACCGAACCATCGGCATTTTGATTGTTTTCGAGCACCGCCACCAGCGTCCGCCCCACCGCGAGCGCCGATCCGTTGAGCGTGTGGACGAATTCGGGCTTGGCCTTGGGCGTCTGTGGGCGATAGCGCGCCGTCATCCGGCGCGCCTGAAAATCGCCGCAATTGGAGCAGGAGCTGATCTCGCGGTAACGCTTTTGCCCGGGCAGCCACACCTCCAGATCGAAGGTCTTGCGCGCGGCAAATCCCATGTCGCCGGTGCACAGCAGCATGCGCCGGTACGGCAGGCCGAGCGCTTCGAGGATGCCCTCGGCGCACACGGTCATCCGCTCATGCTCGGCGTCCGAGGCGTCGGGGTGGGTGATGCTGACCAGTTCGACCTTGTCGAACTGATGCTGGCGGATCAGGCCGCGCGTGTCCTTGCCCGCCGCCCCCGCCTCGGAGCGGAAACAGGGGGTCAGCGCGGTGAAGCGCAGCGGAAGCTCGGCCTCGGACAGGATTTTTTCGCGCACGAGGTTGGTGAGGCTGACCTCGGCGGTGGGGATCAGCCAGCGGCCATCGGTGGTACGGAACGAATCCTCGGCGAATTTGGGCAGCTGCGTGGTGCCATACATCGCCTCGTCGCGGACCAGCAGCGGCGGGGCGACCTCGGTATAGCCATTGTGCAGGGTATGCGCGTCGAGCATGAATTGCCCCAGCGCGCGGTTGAGGCGCGCCATCGGCCCGCGCAGATAGACGAAGCGGGCCCCCGCCACTGCCTGCGCGCTCTCGAAATCGAGGCCGAGCGGCGCGCCGATGTCGAAATGTTCGGCGGCGGCGGGGTCGTGGCGGGGGTCGCCCCAGTGTTTGATCGCAACGTTTTCATCTTCGCCGGCGCCATCGGGAACATCGGCGGCGGGGAGGTTGGGGAGGGCGTCCAGAATTGCGTCCAGCTGCTTTTTGACATCGTCGGGATTCAGATTTGGGTTGCCCGCGATATGGGCCAACCGACCCTTGCAAACGATGATGTCAGGAAATAATCCGGCGGGCGGCTCACCCCCCTGACGCTTGAAATCGCCAAAGGCGCGCGACTTCGTATTGAGTTCGGCCTTGAGTTGTTCGACTTCAGTGATCGAGCCACGGAGAAGTTGGTCGAGCGAGGTAATCGGATGGGCGTCGAACGGCCCACGGCGCCGCATCGCTTGCGTAAAAGCCTCAGGATTTTCGCGAATGAATTTGATGTCGTGCATGGCGGCTGGCGGTATGGGGCGCGCCGCTTGCGGTCAAGCGCCGGTTGCGGTCTGCACAGCGCAGCGCGGCGGGAACGGCTTTTGGTTCGGCGCGTTTTACCGGCATTCCCCAAAAACAGGAGGTTGGCATGCGTTCTGGAATTCTCTGGCTGATCGGCGTTCCGATCCCGCTCATTCTGTTGCTGGCGCTGTGCACGCACCATTTCTGACAGCGCTTCCACGAAAGATTGACCCTATGCCCTTCACGCTGAAACCCTTGCCCTATGAGCCCTCCGCCTTTGCTCCTGTGCTGTCGGCGGAGAGCTTTGACTGTCACCACGGCAAGCACCATCAGGCCTATATCGACAAAATCAATGGCATCGTCAAAGACCAGTCTCTGGGCGGCAAATCGCTGATCGAGCTGGCGGTGATGGGCAAGGCCAAGGGCGATGGCGCGCTGCGCAACAATGCGGCGCAGGCGTGGAACCATAATTTCTTCTGGGCCGGTCTTGCGCCGCAGGGGACGACGACCCCTTCGGCCAAGCTGGCGCAGTTGATCGAGAGCAGCTTTGGTTCGCAGGAGGATATGCTCAAGGCGTTAAGCGCCGAGGCAGTGGCGCATTTTGCCAGTGGCTGGGCGTGGCTGACGCTGGATGGTGACAGGCTGCGCATCTCCTCGTTGCATGATGCGGACAGCCCGATCCTGACCGGACAAACCCCGCTGTTCACGCTCGATGTGTGGGAGCATGCCTATTACATTGATTACCGCAACAAGCGGCCCGATTATGCCGGCAAAGTGCTGGGCGATTTGATCAATTGGGATTTCGTGTCGCGGAATCTTGACGGCGAAGGCGCAGCGCGTTCCGACCAGTCCAACTAGGTTATCCAGTCCGCCTAGGTTATGATGCCGCTACCCGGAGCGTCCGGGCAGCGGCATGCCCCATTCTCCCCCCGCAGCCTCAAATGCGCCCCATCAGCACCAGAATCAGCAAAATCACCACCACCAGGCCAAGCCCGCCCGACGGCGCGTAACCCCAATTGCGGCTATGGCCCCAGGTCGGCAGTGCGCCGAGCAGCATCAGGACCAGAATAATGATAAGTATGGTGCCAAGCATCGCCATCTCCATTGGTTAACGGGCAGTTTGTTGTGATGCCCGGTAACGGTTGACCTGCGGCCCGGTTCCGTCCGGCTATTTGGCCTTGGCGCTTGTGCGGCTTTCCACCCACTTCTCGGGGTCCATGTTGACCGGCTTGACCCCGTCGATGTGGCCCGCCTCATAAGCCGCAAACCGCACCGCCAGATCGTGCCGCATCTGCAACGAGGCAATCTGGCGAAAGGTGGTCAGCCCTTCGCGCTCTTCCTCGGCCATGTGGTCGCCATTGGCCTTGTTGGCGGCAGCGACAGCCTTGAACCATGCCTTTGTGCCGACCGCGATGTCGGCGACCGCAGCCACGGCGTCGCGGATTTCGTTGTGGTCCTTGATGGCGTCCAGGGTTTCCTCCTTGGCCTCGCCCAATTCGCCGGCGCGGCGACCGACCTTGAGCAGAGCGGGGTAGAACAGGTCCTCCTCGGTCTTGGCGTGAACCTCAAGAAACGTCGCCAGCCGCTTCCACACCGCCGCCAGCGCCGGTTTGTCGTCGGGGGCAATCTGATCGATCATGGCGAACAGCCGCCGCTGTTCGTGGTGATCGTCGAGGATGAGCTGGGTGATGTCCATGGGCGTCCTTTGCCGGGGCAGAACGCCCTGCCGGCTAAACGAAAGCCCGATGGTACGGTTCCCGAACTAAAGCGCGCGGCGGCTGACGGTATAGAGCGCCTGGCTGATCGCGGCCTTCACCGTCGCATCGACGAAGGGCTTGGTGATCAGGAAGGCGGGCTCGTTGCCGGCCCCGGTCAGCAGACGTTCGGGGAAGGCGGTGATGAAGATCACCGGCACGTCGCCCAGCGCGGCAATATCGGCCACTGCGTCGATCCCGGAACTGCCATCGGCCAGCTGAATATCGGACAGCACCAGATCGGGCATGGCGCGAACCACGGCCTCCTGCGCTTGCGCGCGGGTGCGGGCGATGGCGAAGATATCGTGCCCGAGCGACAGCACCAGCTCCTCCAGATGCATCGAGATCAACGGCTCGTCCTCAATGATCAGCACGCGCAGCGCCGCCTCGCGGTCGATCTCCTCAACCGCTTCGCGGATCAGTTGCTCGACCTCGGCGGGGGTCAGGGCCATGATCTGCGCCGCCTCCTCGGTTGCAAACCCCTCCAGCGTGGTCAGCAGCAGTGCCTGGCGGTTGAGCGGGGTCATCCGTGACAGCCGCCCTTGCAGCGCATCGTCACTGCCGGCCGGATCGGCGACCAGTTCGACATGCGCGCTGGCCCAGATGCGGTTGAACACGCCGTACAGCTCGACCCGCCCGGCGGCCGCAAGTGCCAGCACTTCGCGATCGGCCAGCGCCGCCTCCAGCACGGTGCGAACATAAGCGTCGCCATCATGCTGCGATCCGGTCAGCGCGCGGGCATAGCGCCGCAGATAGGGCAGCTGCGCCGCCAGCTTTTCCTTTGTCGACATTTTATGCTCCCGCGCTTGCGCGATACCCGTGTGCCCTGGCGCGGCGATTTGCAATGGCAAAGGCATGGTGCGGCTGGAAAACTGCTAGCGGCGGGGCGCGCGGATATTTGCGGCGGGGTGGAACCATAGCCCGGCATCTCAGTTTTATTTTCATGCGGATGAACGGCGACCCCGGCGCCGTTTCCGATCCTTAGGAGCATGTCATGGGTGCAGTAACGGACAAGATCGATGCCGCCGGCAACAAGATTGCAGGCGCGGTGAAAAGCGGCGTTGGCAAGGCCACCGGCAACACCCGGCTGGAGGCCAAAGGCGATGCCCAGCAGGTCAAGGGCGCGGCCCAGAAGCTGGTGGGCGACGTCAAGGGCAAGGTCGGCGCCAAGGTCTGATTTGCAGGTGGCGGCTTCCCGGTCCTGAGCTTGCCGGGGAGCCATTGCTACCGCCCGGCGCGCCCCATTCGGCGCGCCGGGCGGTTTATCTTTGGGCGAGACATCAGCCAAATTGGCGGGCGTCGGCGGTGGTGAATCCCTCGACGAGGTCGGTGGACAGGGCGCCGCTAATCCACGAAACTGGTACGGCGACTCGGGGTTTTCCCGGGCGCCTGGGGTGCCGGTTCGATGCGCAGGTGGAATCTGGCAGGCGTGCTGGCGCTGCTAGCCCCGATGGCGGCCTATGGCGATCTGCCGGCGCAGGTTACGCTGGCGACACCCGGCACCGGGGGTGCGAATAGCGGGGCGATCGACAGGTTTACGCTACGATTCTCGCAAGCCATGGTGCCGCTGGGCGATCCGTTGGGTGATCCGGGCGCGGCGCCGCCGGCCAGTAATGATTGCAAAGGCGCATCCACGGGCCATTGGGTCGACCCACAGACCTATGTGATCGCTTTCGAGCATGCGTTGCCCGGCGGGGCCAGTTGCAAGGTCACGCTCAATGCCAAGCTCGCCACGCTGTCGGGTGCGCGGGTGAGCGGACAGAGCAGCTTTACCATCGACACCGCCGGCCCATCGGTGCGCGCGGTTCTGGCACCGGGCGAGAGCGGCGATGCCATCGATGAGGATCAGGTGTTTCTGGTCGCCACCAATGATGCCGCCAGCCCGGCCTCGGTCGCGGCGCATGCAGCCTGCGCGGTGGAGGGGATCGGCGAGACGGCGGCGGTCGATGTGCTGCCCGATGGCACCGCCGCGACCGTGCTGACCGGGCTTGGCAAGGGCGATTGGCACGCGCGCGAATTCCTTGAGAGCGCGGAGATCACCTTTAAACCCGGCGATAATTCGCGCGCTCTGGCCAATGTTCTGGCGCTGCGCTGCCGCCGCCCTTTGCCGCCCAAGCATGCGATGGCGCTAGTCTGGCCCTCGGCGATCAGCGATGCGCATGGCAAGCCGGCGGGGCGCGATCAGCGGTTCGATTTCACGGTCCGCCCGGCCTTCGCCGCCAATTTTGAATGCACCCGCGCCAATGGCCATGTCGGGTGTGATCCGATCAGCAGCGCCTATCTGCGGTTTTCGGCGCTGATCGACCGCGCCAAGGCGCTGGCGGTGCGGTTGCGGCTGGCGGATGGGTCGCTCCGCGCGCCCAAGCTGGCCGATGGCGTGAAGAATGATGCGCAGGTCGGTGATCTGGAGTTTCCCGGCCCGTTCCCGGCGGACAGCGATGCCTCGGTGGTGCTGCCCGATGCCATCCGCGACCTGTCCGCCCGGACGCTGAGCAATGCGGCGCGTTTCCCGCTGCCGGTGCATTTCGATCCGGCGCCGCCCTTGGTGAAATTCGCCGCCAATTTCGGGATTATCGAAGCGAACGAGGGCAGCGATCTGCCGGTCACCGTGCGCGCGGTCGAGCCGCAACTGGCGGGACGGATCACCGGGATTGCCGGGCAATCCGCGAAGATTGCGGACGACGACGCGGCAATCGCCGGCTGGATGCGCAAGCTGGGCAAGCTGGACGATGATGCGTTCGAGGAGGTCAAGCACGCCGACGGCTCGACCAGCCAGACCAACCACACCGGCGAGAAACCGCTGCTGACCGGGGCCGCGACCACGCTGCATCTGGCGCTGCCGGGGCAGGGCAAGGCTTTCGAGGTGGTTGGCATCCCGCTGGGCGGCAAGGGGTTTCATGTGGTCGAACTGGCCAGCCCGGCTTTGGGCGCCTCGCTGCTGGGGCGCAAAGTGCCACGCTATGTAGCTAGTGGCGCGCTGGTCACCAATATGGCGGTGCATTTCAAATGGGGGCGCGAAAGCTCGCTGGTTTGGGTGACCGCGCTGGATAGCGCGAGGCCCGTTGGCAAAGCCGCGATCCGCATCAGCGATTCGTGCAGCGGGGCGCTGCTCGCCACCGGCAGCACCGATGGCGACGGGTTGCTGCGCGTCGGCGTGCTGCCCCCGCCGCAGGTCAATGGCGGTTGCGAGGACAATCAGGACCATCCGCTGATGGTCTCGGCGCGCACCGGGGGCGACATGAGCTTCACCCTCACCAGCTGGAACAAGGGCATCTCACCCTATGATTTCGAGATGGGGTTCGGCGGCGGCGACAATGCCGACATCATCCACACCGTGTTCGACCGCGAATTGGTGCGCGTGGGCGAGACAGTGCATTTCAAACATATCCTGCGCCGCCCGATCGGCGCCGGGCTCGGTTATGGGCAGGGCTTCACCGGCACGCTGGTTTTCGCGCACCAAGGCTCCGACACCAGCTTTCGCATGCCCGCCAGCATCGGGGCCGATGGCTCGGGCGAGGGGGCGTGGATGGTGCCGCAGGGCGCGCCGCTGGGCGATTATGCGTTGAGCTTCGAGGTGGGTGGCAAAACCATCTCGACCGGCGCCACGGTGCGCGTCGATGAGTATAAATTGCCGACCATGCGCGCGACGATCACTGGCCCGGCGGAGGCGATGGTCCAGCCGGCGGCGGTGCCGCTGTCGCTGTTCGTCGGCTATCTGTCGGGCGGTGGCGCCGGGCATCTGGCGGTGACCCTGCGCAGCGAGTTCACCCACTGGTTCGCCACGCCCAAGGGTTGGGAGAATTTCCGTTTCGGTGGCGCCGATGTGGTGGAGGGCACGCGCCCGCAGGATTCGGGCGGTGACGACAGCGATCCGGCGCACACCGGCCTTCCTTCGGCGCAAACGCTGCCCGCTGCGCTGGGTGAGGATGGCACCGCGCGAACCAGCATCGCGGTCAGCCAAGCGATCACCCGGCCGATGTCGCTGACCGTCGAGATGGATTACCCCGATGCCAATGGCGAAACGCTGACCGCGTCGCGGACGTTGCAACTCTATCCGGCGTCGCTTCAGGTGGGGCTGCGCAGCGATGGCTGGATGATGCGGGGCGATGATCTGCGGCTCGCCATGGTGGTGCTCGATCTGGCGGGCAAGCCGGTCAGTGGCGCATCGGTGGTTGTCGATCTCTATTCGCGTGAGACGATCACGGCGCGGCGGCGGCTGATCGGCGGTTTCTATGCCTATGACAATCAGGAGAAGGTCACCAAACTGTCCGAAGGCTGCCGCACCAGCTCGGACAGCACTGGCCGCGCCGCATGCCAGCTGGCGCCGGGCATCTCGGGCGAGGTCACGGCGGTGGCGCGGGTGCATGATGCGGCGGGGCGGGAGAGCCTTGCGGTCACTACGGTGTGGCTGGCCGGCAAAGATGACTGGTGGTTCGGCGGCGACAATGGCGACCGCATGGACCTCGTGCCCGAGCAGACCGAATACAAGGCCGGCGACACCGCCCGCCTCCAGGTGCGGATGCCGTTCGCCAATGCCACCGCGCTGGTCACGGTGGAGCGTGAGGGGGTTTTGTCCAGCTATGTGACCCAGCTTTCGGGCACCGATCCCGTCGTTTCGGTCAAGCTGCCCGGCAGCTATGCGCCCAATGTCTATGTGTCGGTGATGGCGGTGCGGGGCCGGCTGGGCGGGTGGTCGCTGTGGCTGGGCGATCTGGCGCGGCGCTGGCATCTGCCGTTCTGGCAGAACGGGGCCTCGTATCCCACCGCGACGATCGATCTGGCCAAGCCGGCCTATCGCATCGGCATGGCCAAGCTGCGCGTCGGGTGGGAGGGGCACCGGCTGGCGGTTTCAGTCAAGGCCGACCGGGCGCGCTATATGGTGCGCGATACAGCGCAGGTCAGCATCGCGGTCAAACGCCCCGATGGCTCCCCGGCCGGCAGCGCCGATGTGGCCTTCGTGGCAGTGGATGAGGCGCTGCTGCGGCTGATGCCGAACCCCAGCTGGGACGTGCTGAGCGCGATGATGGCTGAGCGGGGCCTGGAGGTCAGCACCTCCACCGCGCAGATGCAGGTGGTGGGCAAGCGGCATTACGGCAAGAAAGCGGTGGCGGCGGGCGGCGGCGGCGGCGATGCCTCGGGCGTCAACCGGGAGAACTTCCAGCCGATGTTGCTGTGGCGCGGGCATGTCGCGCTGGACCGGGCGGGGCAGGCGCGGCTGGCGGTGCCAATGTCCGATGCGTTGTCGCGCTTCCGGCTGGTCGCCGTGGCAACCGATGGCGCGCAGATGTTCGGGATCGGGGAGACTTCGGTGCGGACGGCGCAGGATCTGTCGGTCTATCCGGGGCTGCCTGGTTTGGTGCGGACCGGCGACCATTATGATGCGGTGTTCACGCTGCGCAACGGGTCGGACCATGCGATGGTGGTGACCGCGACGCCGGTGATCGCGCAGAGGACGTTGCGCGCCGGGCCCTTGACGCTGAACCTGCGCGCGGGGGCGGCGGGGCAGGTGCGCTGGGGCGTTGATGCGCCGCGCGCCGCCGGTATGCTGACCTGGACGCTCAGCGCGCGTTCCACCGATGGCAAGGCGCGGGACAGCGTCACCGCCATGCAGGAAGTGGTGCCGGCGGTGCCAATCGAGGTCTGGGCGGCCAGCCTGCTGCGCGTCGGCGATCCGGCACCGATGATTGGCGTCCCCCAAGGCGCGCTGGGCGGCGGGTTCGTGTCGGTTGACCTGTCCGATACGCTGGCGCCGCCGCTGGATGGCGTGCGGGCCTATATGGTCGCCTATCCGTATGATTGCTTCGAGCAGCGGCTGTCCAAGCTCATCGTCAAGGGCGACCGCGCGGCGTGGACCACGCTGGCGGGCAGCCTGCCGACCTATCAGGATAGCGATGGGCTGATCCGTTACTGGCCCGATGCGGCGATGCCGGGTTCGCCCGAGCTGACAGCCTATGTGCTGGCGATTACGTCGGCGGCGGGGCTGCCGCTGCCCGAGCCGGGGCGCGGGCTGGCGGTGGATGCGCTGACCCGGGTGGTTGAGGGCCGGCTGACCAGACCGCGCGGGATGCAGGTCGATGAACGGCCCCTGCGCATCGCGGCGCTGAGCGCCTTGGCGCGGGCGGGGGCGGCGGACCCCGCCTTGGTGGCGCGGATCGATATGGTGCCGGCGGACATGCCGACCAGCGCCTTGGCCGATTGGCTGACCGCGCTGGACCGCCTGCCCCGCGCGCCGCATGCCGCTGCGCTGAGGGCGGCGGCGGAGGGTGAGCTGCGGCGGCGGCTGGTCTATTCTGGCACCCGGCTCGATCTGGCGGATCGGGACAGGGCGCCGTGGTGGATGATGACCGGGGCGGACGAGATGGCGATCGTCGCGCTGGACGCGGTGATCGGCAAGCCCGGATGGAGTGCCGACGTGCCGCGCATGATGGCAGGCGTGGCGGCGCGGCAGATGCGCGGGCATTGGGATACCACGCCGGCCAATGCCTGGGGCGTGGTGGTGAGCCAGCGTTTTGCCGCCGCCTATCCGGCCAGTGCGACCGGCGGGACGGTGCATATTTCGCTCGCCGGCAAGCGCGCCGATGTGGCGTGGCCGAGGCGCGAGGCGGGATCGGCTGTGTTACCGCTGGCGGCGGGACCTCTGGCGCTGACCCAGACCAGCGGAGCGGGGCTGTGGGCTACGGTCAGCGTCCATGCCGCCGTGCCGCTGACCCAGCCGTTGTTTGCGGGATACCGGCTGGCGCGTAGCGTTACCGTGGTCAGCGCGCGTGTGCCGGGCCGGCTGAGCCAGGGCGATGTCATCCGGGTGCGGCTGACCATCACCAGCAATGCGACGCGCAATTGGGTCGTGGTGTCCGATCCGCTCCCGCCCGGCGCGACGGTGCTGTCGGGGTTGGGCGGGCAATCGGCGCTGCTGCAACAGGGCGAGACCAGCGATGGCGCCGCGCCGGCCTATACCCAGAACGGTCGTGAGGCGTGGCGCGCCTATTACGACTGGCTGCCGCGCGGGACCAGCGTGGTGGAATATACGTTGCGGCTGAATGCGGCGGGGCGGTTTACCCTGCCGCCGGCGCGGGTTGAAGCGATGTATGCGCCGGCGATCAACGCCCAGCTGCCGATGCCGCCGGTGGTGGTATGGGGATCCTGAGGCGCCGGCTGGGGTGGGGCGCGCTGGCGGCATTGGTGCTGGGGCTGGGCGTGCTGGACTGGCGGACCGCGCCGCCCGCCGTTCCAGCATTTGCCGATTTGCGCGCGGCGTGGGCACCGAGCGAGGCGTGGCTGTACGACCGCAATGGCCGCTTGCTCGATGCCAGCAGGGTTGATTTTTCGGTGCGGCGGCTGGGCTGGGCGCGCCTTGATGCCGCGCCGCAGCCTTTGCGCGACATGCTGGTGGCCGGCGAGGACCGGCGGTTTGCCTGGCATGGCGGGGTGGATTGGCTGGCGCTGGCGGGGTCGGCCACCGAGCGGTTGCGGGGGCATCGCCCGCGCGGGGCCTCGACCCTGACGATGCAGACCGCCGCGTTTCTTTGGCCCGAGCTGGGCCGGCCGGGGCATCGCGGCTGGCTCGGCAAGCTGCGCCAGATGCGCGCGGCATGGGCGATCGAGGCGAAGTGGAGCAAGCCGCAGATCGTCGAGGCCTATCTCAATTACGCCGCGTTTCATGGCGAGACGCAGGGGCTGGCGGCGGGTGCGCTGACCGTGTTCGGCAAGCCCGCCGCCATGCTGGACCGGCGTGAGGACGCCGTGATGGTGGCGCTGCTGCGCGATCCGGGGGCGGGGCCCGATGCGGTGGCGCGGCGGGCCTGTCCGCTGGTGGCGGACCGCGATTGCGCCGGGGTGCGGGGGCTCGCCGAGGCGGTGACGGGGGCGACCAGCCTCAAGGCGCTCGATCCGGGCCTCGCCCCGCATCTGGCGGCGCATCTGCTGACCGCGCCGGGGATGAAAGTAACCACCACGCTCGATGCCGGGGTCCAGGCGCTGGCCGCGACCGCGTTGCGGCATCAACTGGAGGGGCTGGGGCCAAAGCGGGCGCGCGACGGCGCGGTGGTGGTGGTGGACAATCCCAGCGGCGCGGTGCTGGCCTATGTCGGCGGCGTGGGGCTGGGTTCCACGGCAGCGGCGGTGGACGGCGCGGCGGCGGAGCGGCAGGCGGGATCGACGCTCAAACCGCAATTATATGCGCAATTGATCGAGCGCAAATGGCTGACCGCCGCGTCGATCCTGGAGGATTCGCCGGTTCAGCTCGATACCGCGTCGGGGCTCTATGTGCCGCGTAATTACGACAATGCGTTCATGGGTCCGGTGACGGTGCGGCGGGCGCTGGCCAATTCCCTCAATGTGCCGGCGGTGCGCGCGCTGGTTTTGGGGGGCGTGCAGGGGTTTCGCGATCGGCTGTGGGATGTGGGTTATACCGGCCTCGCCGGGGACGGGTCGTATTACGGGTTTTCCTTGGCGCTGGGGTCGGCCGAGGTAACATTGTTGCAGCAGGCCAATGCGTATCGGACTTTGGCCAATCTGGGCCGGTGGACGCCCCTAAGGCTGCGCGCCGATGATCCCGCAGTCAGCCCGCGCCAGTTGATCGATCCCGGCGCGGCGTGGATCGTCGGCGATATTCTGGCCGATGCCAGCGCGCGCGCCGTGACCTTTGGCACCGATTCGGCGCTGCGCCTGCCGTTCTGGGCGGCGGCCAAGACCGGCACATCCAAGGCGATGCGCGACAATTGGTGCATCGGCTATACGTCGCAATATACCGTCGCGGTGTGGGTCGGCAATCTGGAGGGCGACCCGATGCGCGCGGTCTCGGGCACCAGTGGCGCGGCGCCGGTGTGGCGCGACATCATGCTGGCACTGCATCAAGGCGGGGCTGGCGGGCCATTTACGCGCCCCGCCAACGTCATCAGCGCCCCCGTGCGCTTTGTGGGTACGCATGAGCCGGCCCGCGCCGAATGGTTTCTGGCCGGCACGCAGCAGGCGGTGATGGCGCAGGCGCCCCCGTTTGCCCAGCGGCCTCGCATCACCAACCCGGCCTCGGGCAGTGTCTATGCCTATGACCCCGACATTCCGCCTGCCCGGCAAGCTATCGGCGTGGCGGTGGCGGGCGACGCGGCCAGCCTGCGTCTGGCGCTGGACGGGCATGATTTCGGCGCAGCCGCCGGCGCGCCCCAACTGCCGCTGATCCCCGGCAGCCATCTGCTCAGCCTGATGGATGCCACGGGGCGGGCGGTGGACCGGGTGCGGTTCACGATCCGCTAGTGGATTGATTTTGACATTTGCATCCCCTGGCGGTTGGGATGGGTCTGCAAATGTCAAAATCGTAAAATCCACTAGAATCAAAATCTTCTAGTGGTCCGAAAAGATTCTGACATTCGAGCGCAACTTGGCCTCAAGCGGTATCGAATGTCAGAATCGGACCACTAGAGCAAGATGCGATTCTGTTTTATCGCATCTTGCTCTAGGCTTCAGTAGTGGCCA
>JANXUK010000058.1 GCA_025356275.1 Sphingomonadales bacterium
ATAGCGGATGACCGTGCACAGACCACGCACCGTGCGCACCGCGCCTTCGTCAATGCCCTGGTTGGCCGCGAAGACGTGAAATTCGATATCGCCCTGGATCAGTTCATAGACCGCGTCGGCGAATGCCTCCTTGTCGGCGAAATGATTGTAAAAGCTGCCCTTTGCGACATCGGCGGCGCCCACGATCTGGTCGACCGTCACGCTGCCTACCGGCTGCAGGGCAAACAGCTGTTCGCCGGCGCTCAGCAGCGCGCTGCGGGTGCGCTGTCGTTGCCTGCCGCCGCGCAGTCCGCCCAGCGGGGCGACTATCGATACAGGATTCTTCATGACCTCTCCAGCGTCTCTGCCTTTGTACTAGACAGTCATGTTTGAACGGTCTAGTCAAAAATAACGGGAGCGGCTGGGACATGGGCAAATCAGTGATCATCAGTTGCGCCGTGACGGGATCGCTGCACACGCCCAGCATGTCGCCGCACCTGCCGATCACGCCTGCGCAGATCGCCGCCGAAGCCATCGCTGCCGCCGCAGCTGGCGCTGCCATCCTCCACCTCCACGCGCGTGATCCAATCGACGGGCGGCCCAGCGCCGACCCGGCGGTGTTCATGGCCTTTCTGCCGCAAATCAAACAGGCGACCGCTGCGATCGTCAACCTGACCACCGGCGGGGCCCCGGGCATGACGATGGACCAGCGGCTCGCCGCGCCCGAACTGGCCAGCCCCGAGATGACGTCGCTGAATATGGGCAGCATGAACATCGGCCTGTTCGAGGCAGCGACGCGGATGACCAGCTTTACCCACGCCTGGGAAAAGCCGTTCCTGGAAAATACCCGGGACGGGGTGTTCCGCAACACCTTTGCCGACATCCAGACAATCGTCGAGCGGCTGGGCAAGGGCCATGGCTGCCGGTTCGAATTTGAATGTTACGATGTCAGCCACCTCTACAATCTGGCCTGGCTGCTCGACCAGCAATTGTACGAGCCGCCGCTGTTCATCCAGTTCTGTCTGGGCATCCTGGGCGGCATCGGCGCCGAACTCGACAATCTGCTCCACATGGTGCGCACCGCGCAGCGGCTGTTTGGCGGGGATACCGAATTTTCGATCCTGGCAGCCGGGCGTCACCAGATGCCGTTTGCGACGCACACCGCACTGCTTGGCGGGAATGTTCGTGTCGGGCTGGAGGACAGCCTGTTCCTTGCGCGCGGCGCGCTCGCCCGGTCGAACGCCGATCAGGTTGCCAAGATTGTCCGCATCCTGGCTGAGCTGGGGATGACACCGGCCAGCCCCGACGAGGCGCGCGGCCGACTGGCGCTCAAGGGCGCCGACCGCACCCGTTTCTAATCTCCAGGAATAGATCCATGCCGAACATCCCCGATTACGATCACGACCTGTACAGCGACGACGCGATCCTCGATCCGTATCCGCATTATGCCGCGATGCGCGCGCTGGGCCCGGTCGTTCACCTGCCCCGCCACGGCCTATACGCGCTGTCGCGCTATGCCGACGTCAAGCGCGCGCTATTGAACCACACCCACTTTATCTCAGGCGAAGGCGTCGCCGGATTCGAATGGCCCGAGGCGTTTCGCGTGCCGACCACCCTGTCCACCGACGAGCCGACCCATTCGCGGTTCCGTACGATCATCGGCGCGCCGCTGCAGCCGCCGCAACTGGAGCGCCTGACCGCCGAGATCGAGACCGCGGCCGACGATTTGATCGCACGGCTGGTCAGCCGGGAATCGTTCGACGGCATCGCTGAGCTGGCGCACGTCCTGCCGGTCTCGATCGTCTCGACCTTGGTGGGGCTGCCCGAGCGGGGCCGCCAGCGAATGCTCGATTGGGCTGCCGCCTCGTTCGACTTGCTGGGCGTGGGCAATGCGCGCGCGGCGGCGGCGGCCGAGCGGATCGGCGAAATGATGCATTACGTGCAGACCGAATGCCGCCCCGACACGGTCGCGCCCGGCGGCTGGGCGGCGCAGATCTGGCAGGCGGTGGAGGAAGGCCGCATCACCCCCGCCGAGGCCGGGGTGCTGCATATCGACATACTGGCGCCCGCGCTCGACACCACGATCTTTGCGATCGGCCATCTGCTGCACCGGCTGGCGGGAGCCCCCGATCAATGGGCGCGGCTGAAGCAGGATCGCGCGCTGATCCCGGACGCCATCGACGAGGCAGTGCGGCTGGAATCTCCTATCCGGGCCTTTGCACGGGTGACGCAGGGCGATCAGAATGTCGACGGCATCACCGTGCCTGCCGGCGCGCGGGTGTTGATGATGTATGCCTCCGCCAACCGCGATGATCGGCGCTGGGACGATCCCGATCGCTATTGGATTGAGCGCCCTGGGCTGTCGGGCCATCTGGGCTTTGGCCAGGGGCGGCACACCTGCGCGGGAATGCACTTGGCCAAGCTGGAGATGCGCTCGCTCATGAAGGCTATTCTGGCCCGGGTCGACACTATTGAGGTAGATGCGCCGCGCTATCGTCTCAACAACGTCTTGCGCGGCTTTGAATCGCTGCCGACGCGCTTTCACGCCGCCGCCTGATCCGTCCGAGAGGAAGTCCGATGAAATTATGCAGGTTCACGCACGACGGCGTCACCCGTCTTGGCCGGATCGACGGTGACACCGTCATCGACCTGTCCGGCATTCCGGGCAATGACGGATCGATGCGGCGGCTGCTCGGTCGGATCGACCTGGCGCGCGCCGCGACCGGCCTGGCGATCGCGCTCGACGACGTGGTGTTAGAAGCGCCGATCACCGACCCACAAAAATTCCTCGCGATCGGCATGAATTATCAGAAGCATGCCGACGAAGCTGCGGCCGCTGGTATCCCAGTGCCGACCAGCCAATTGTGGTTCAACAAGCAGGTCAGCTGTATCAACGGCCCCTATGCGCAGATCGAGCTGCCAAAGGTTTCGGACAAGCTCGATTATGAGGCTGAGGTGGGCTTCGTGATCGGCCGTCGCGGGCGGCACATCGCGGAAGCCGACGCGCTGGGTCATGTCGCGGGCTATTTCATCTGCAACGATGTGACAGTGCGCGACTGGCAGGCCCGCTCGCCTACCTTCACGCTCGGCAAGAGCTTTGACACCCATGGTCCGATCGGTCCGTGGATCACCACCGCGGAAGAGGTTCACGATCCGCACGCCCTCACGATGTCGCTCAGCGTCAACGGCGAGGAACGCCAACGCAGCTCAACCGGCGACATGATCTACGACATCAGCCGTCAGATCGCCTACCTTTCGACGGTCATGACATTAGAGGTTGGCGACATCGTCGCCACTGGCACCCCCGCGGGTGTCGGCATCGCGACGGGTTCCTTCTTGAAGGTCGGCGATGTCGTCCGAGTTGCAGTCGATGTCCTCGGCCATATCGAGAACCGGGTGGTTGCTGAGGCTTGACCCCCACGGCATTTTCGGGAGCGGCGTTAATCGCCGTGCGTGGCGGGGTCCGCAAGACTCTGGTCAGCTCGGCGGGCGTGTTCGGCGATCCCAAAATGACGACGCCGCTTCTCGATCGGCTCACTCACCACTGCCACATCCTCCAAACCAGAAAATGACAGCGTCAGGTCCGGGCCAGAGCCGCCACCGTCCTGCCTGCCCCAGACTGCGACTGTGAGACCGCCAATTATAGCGCCAGCGCCTGCATCGACCGGTTTAAGGATATCGATTGAGGGCGGAGGGCGCCTCGCGGGCCGACCCGTCAGTCCGCAGTTCCCGACAAGCCGCGCAGAAGATCGGCGTTCCAGTCCTTTGACGGCGCTGGAGGTGGGTCGAAGCGGAGCATCTGAACCCCTGCCCGCAGCCGGTCAGCATGTTTCTCGAACGCACTTTGAGCCGGCTTTCCTCGATCGAAGGCGATGATGAGCTCATCC
>JANXUK010000071.1 GCA_025356275.1 Sphingomonadales bacterium
GCGCGGCCGCGATCGACGTGATCGGCAGCAGCCGCAATGCGCCGAGCAGGCTGAGGCTGTCGGCGAAGCGACCGACCAGGATCGGGCCGGGAGCAAGTCCGATGAGGTTGTTGGCCAGAGTCAGTGCGGCGAAGGCCGACCCATGAATCGCGCGCGGGGTCAGGTTGGCGACCATCGCGCCGGCGGGCCCGGTGGTTCCGGCCACTAGCGCCATTGTCAGCGCCAGAAGCCCAAGTTGAAGGGGGCCGGGTGCGACCGTCAATGCGAGCGAGAGCGCCACCGCGCTGCCGAGGCAATATCCGATCGCAAGTGAGATCTTGGCTTCAGGGCGGTCGCGGCCGAGCCGGTCGCTCACCACTCCGCAGGTAATCATCCCGACCCCGCACACCAGCAGCAGCGCGGCTGCCAGGCGCCCGGCACGATCGACCGGCAGGTGGTAATAGCGGTTGAGATAGCTTGGCAACCAGGCCGGTAGCGCACCCGCAGCCATCAGTTGCAGGCCGCTGCCGAGATAAGCCAGCTTGAACGAACGACCGGCCACGAGCGCGCCGAGCGGGGCGGTCGTCTGGGTCGTTGGCGATCCTTGCGGCCCGCCGATGCGACGTTCACGCACCACCAGCGGGTAAGCGACGCCGAGAACGAGCCCGACCAGTCCGATGACTGTAAAGGCCGCGCGCCAGCCGTGGCTCGCCGCAATCGAAGCACCGAGCGCCACGCCGAGGACTTGTCCGAACAGGCCACCGGCCATGAACGCTGCCGACAATGTCGCGCGCAGTCTTGCCGGAAACACCGCGATGACCACCGCGATGCCGACGCTGCCATAGGCTGCCTCGCCCACCCCAACGAGCGCGCGACCGACCAGCATCTGCGGGAAGTTCGCCGCCGCCGCGCACAAAAGCGTGGCGAGGCTCCACAGCACCGCCATAAAGCCCAGGCTTCGTGCTCGCCCCCAGCGATCGGCCGCGAGCGACAGCGGGAAAGTCAGCAGCCCGACCATCACCGCCACTACGCCCGACAGCAGGCCCAGTTTGGCATCGTCCAGCGCCCATTCGGCCTTGAGTAGCGGGAACACCGCGTTGAGCACCTGCCGCGCCATGTAGTCGCAGATCAGCAGCCCGAAACTGAGTGCGAACACCAGCCAGGCATAGGCCGTGGCGCGTTGCGGCATGGCATCGGCCCCGCCCGGCACATCGATTAGCGCGGGCGGGACCGGGTGTGCCATGCTCAGGCGACAGCGCGCAGCGCAGCCGTGTCGGCGGGACCAGCGCGATTGGGCAGCCAGCCGTTTTTCGCCAGCGTTTCATCGACGCTGCCGTAGAACTCGCCGATCTTGTAGATACGACGCGCCTGATCCGCGCTGGCGATGGGGCGGAACAGTTCCTCGCTGATCCGCACCAGCTTTTCGATCTGCTGGACCGACGTGGCGCGTTCTCCCTTGCGGCCCCACAAGTTATCTTCCTGCCCGACGCGGACGTGAACGCCCATCGCGATGCCCATCGTGCACAGCGGATAGACATTGCGCATCAGCCCTTCGATCGTGAACACCGCGTTCTGGGGCAGCCGGTTGATGAACTCCATCAGGTTGCGCGGGTTGGGGCCATCGTGTCCGCCGCCGATCGCCACCCAGTTGAGCACCAGCGGCCCCATGTAGTGACCATTGCGCACCAGCCGCTCGACCGTTTCGAGATCGCGCACGCAGCCGACCATGAAGTGCGTCTGGATGCCCGATGCCGTCAGGCGCTTAATGTGTTCCTTCATGAAGGCGGGGCCGGCCTCGTAGTACATCTCGGTGTAGGCCTCGCGGTAAGCGGGTTCCCACATCGAGGTCCCGCCGGCGTCGTCCTCGGTGATCAGTTCCATCACGTTCATCTGGTTGGTGTTGACCGCGAGCGTGACCTGGTCGGGCTTCGGGTTCAGATCGGCGAGCATGTGGCGGGTGTCGTCCGACAGCCACTTGGCTGCTTCACCCTCGCCCTTGGGCGCAAAGCTGATCGATCCACCGACCTGCAGCATCATGCCGGGCACCGCGCTACGGAGGCGATCGAGCATCTCGTTGAAGCGGTCGAGGTCCTTCGAACCTTTGCCGTCCGGCTCGCGCACATGGACGTGCAGCACCGTTGCACCCGCGTTGTAGCAGTCGACTGCCTTCTGCACCTGGTCGGCGTAGCTCACGGGAATGTCGTCGCTGTCGCGCGGGAAGAAGCTGGGCGCGTAAGGCGCGACCTGGATGACCAGCGGGTCCTGGTTCTCAGGAAGCAGGCTGTCGTCGAAGAACTGCATTGGTCTTCTCCTTTCGTTCAATCGTAAATCAGAAGGGTTTGTCGCCCACGATGCTGGCGCGTTCCATGCGGCGGACGGTGGGTGCGTAATCGGCTACCGCGTAATGCTGGGTCGAGCGGTTGTCCCAGATCGCCACCGAACCGGGCGTCCAGCGCCAGCGCACCTGGTATTCGGGTATCGCCGCGCGACCGATCAGGTAAGCGAGCAGCTGCGCCGAACCTAGCGCGAAGTCCTGTCCGAAGCGGACGTTTTGCGCGGTGTGGAAATTGGTGAAATGGGTCGCGAAGCTGCTGACGAACAAAACCTTCTCGCCGGTTTCGGGATGCGTGCGCACCACCGGGTGTTCGGCATCGGGATAGCGCGCCTTCAGAGCATGACGCTGGTCCTCGGGCAGCCGCGCGCCGAAGGTCGCCTCGATCGAATGCCGCGCCTTCAGCGGCGCGATCGTGGCTTTCACATGGTCCGGCAGGTCGGCATAGGCCTTGGCCATGTTCGTCCACATCGTGTCTCCGCCGACCGGCGGGCACGCGACGCAATGCAGTACGCAACCCATTGGCGGCGCATCGCGCCAGGTGGCATCGCAGTGCCAGGAGTTCTCGAAATAGTCGGGCGGCGAGGTCTCGTCCTTGTATATCTGCACTAGCCCCGGATGATCCGGATCGCTGCCCAGCATCGGATGATCCTCGAGGGCGCCAAACCTCCGGGCAAAGGCCACATGATCGGCCCTCGACAGATCCTGGTCGCGCAGGAACAGCACTTTGTGTGCCAGCAGTGCGGCGCGAAGTTCCTCAAACAGCCCATCGTCGTGCGCTGCTTCGGTGAGGCTCACGCTGGTAATCTCGGCCCCGATATGGCAAGTGAGCTTCTCGATTTTCATCGGCCCGCCCCCGTCACAGCACGAAAATCGACGAGCCGATCGTCCGGCCGGCCTCAAGCTCGCGATGCGCCTCGACGCACTGATCCAGGCTGTAGCGCTGACCGATCTCGACCTTGATGCGCCCGGCGGCAAGATGGCCGAACCACAACGCCGCCAATTCAGCGCGCTCCGCAGGGTCTGCGAAGTAATCGGCGAAGGCGGGCCGGGTGAAGTAGACCGAGCCCTGCAGCATCATCTGGAAGGCATCGATCGGCGGGATCGGGCCCGACGCAGTGCCGCAGCCGACCAGCACGCCGCGCCGCTTGAGCGACTTGAGCGAACCGGCAAAGGTATCCTTGCCGACGCTGTCGAACACCGTGCTGACGCCTTCGCCGCCGGTCAGTTCCTTGACCCGGGCCGCCACGTCCTCTCGGCGGTAGAAGATGATTTCGTCGCAGCCCATGGCACGCGCGATTTCGGCCTTGGCCTCGGTCGAAACCGTGCCGATCACGCGCAGGCCGAGCAGCTTGGCCATCTGCACGGCCAGCAGCCCGACCCCGCCTGCGGCGGCGTGGAGCAGGATTGTGTCGCCCGGCTTGATCCCGGGATTGGTCTTGGTCAGCCAATACGTGGCGGAAAGCCCGCGCATGGTCGATGCGGCGGCGTCCTCGAACGAAATCGCATCGGGCAGCTTGAACAGCGGCGCAGCCAGCATCACGCGCTCGGTGCTGTAGGCGCCGAGCGGGCTCCCGTTATAGGCGACGCGGTCGCCCACTGCGAACCCGGTCACGCCTTCGCCCACCGCCTCGATCGTGCCAGCGCCCTCGACGCCGATCCCGGCAGGAAGCGGCGCCGGGTACATGCCCGAACGGAAGTAGATATCGGCAAAGTTGCAGCCGACCGCTGCATGGCGCAACCGCACTTCGCCGGGGCCGGGATCGCCAACCGCGACTTGCTCCAACTTAAGCACTTCGGGCCCACCGGCCTCGTAAAATCGAACGGCGTGAGCCATCGCAGCATTTCTCCCCAATCGTGACCCTCTCTTAGGCGTGTAGGCGCTTGCGAATTTCACATTTGATGCCATTCTTTTGCCGATCGACGCCACCAATCGGCGCGGGTGCAGGCGCGGATGCGGGAGATGGAACTTGGCGGAATTGGTGCGCGTTGCCGCGTTGACCGGTTATTTGGAGACGATGGCAGGCTTCGAGGTCGATCCACGGCCATTGCTTCGCGAGCAGGGTCTGGGCGCCGATCAGTTTGTCAACCCCGAAAACCTGATCCCGGCGCGCGCCACGATCCGCTTGCTCGAACGCAGCGCGCAAGCAACCGGCTGCGTAACGCTGGGTCTCCGCATGGCCGAAGGTCGCTCGATCGCCAACCTGGGCGCGGCCAGCCTGCTGATGGCTTACCAGCCGAGCTTGCGCCACACGCTTGCCGCGCTCGCCGAATTCCGAACGCGGATCAATTCAACGCTGGTGCTCCATGTCGAAGAAGATGGCGATCAAGCGATCCTGCGCGAGGATTTCTCGATGCGCCGGCCCGAGCCATCGCGGCAATCTTCCAATCTAGCGCTCGGTGTCCTCGCCCGGCTGTGCGGCTCGGTGCTGGGCACTGGCTGGGGGCCCGGTGCGGCTTGCTTTCGCCACGAGGCCCCGCCCACCGATCAACTGGCCATATTCGCACGGGTGTTTCGCTGCGCTCCCCAGTTTGATTGCGAGATGGATTGCCTGGTGATCGACCGCGCCGATCTTGATCGTCCGAACGTCAGTGCCAACGCTGACCTGGCACGGCACGCACGACTGTTGCTCGAAGCCGTCATGAACCCAGTCGCGCGATCGACGGTGGAGGACGTCGATCAACTGCTGCGGTTGTTAATGCCCACGGGCCGCGCCTCGATCCAGACGTGCGCCAGTTCACTCGGGCTACCGGTTCGAACACTTCAGCGCATGCTCGACGCCGAAGGTGAAAGTTTCAGCAGCCTGCTCAGTCGCGTTCGCACGCAACTGGCGATCCAGTACTTGGCCAACCCTCGGATGCGCATAGCGGACATCGCAGGCCTTTTGGGATATAGCACGACCGGCGCCTTCACCCGTTGGCATGCCCAAAATTTCGGCATGGCACCCCGACTTTTGCGTCGGCAGAACTTTTCGATGCACATCAATAAGCCAGGTTCGATGCTGCAGCGGGGTGCAACAAAGCAGACTTGAATTGTTCTCGTTGCGAAGTTTGGGGGGCCATCCCGTATCAAGGGCGTCTAACGCGCACGGAAGACGGCCATCCGCGCTCCGGGCACATCGGTTCCACCAAAATGACGGCTAATACCAAGTCCCATTGATTAGCACCCATGTGCCCATTGCCTCATACCGATGGACATGATGCGCCAAGGCTGATTGACGAGCTTGTTCCAGGCGAAGCAGGAATGATCGACGATGTCGTCGTAGGATGAGAAGATGCGG
>JANXUK010000100.1 GCA_025356275.1 Sphingomonadales bacterium
ACATTCGAGTCCCGCTTGCGGCAGAGGGTGCTTTCGAATGTCAAAATCATAAAATCCACTAGAAACAACATAATATCTAGGGGTTCTTATGTTTTTGCGACATTTGCCTCTGCCCTTGCCGAAAGGGCCGAAAGGGATGCAAATGTCGGAAACGAACCACTAGAACGCCCCACTCGCGAACGCCTTAAACGAGAAAGGGCGCCCCGCCGATCCGGCCAGGGCGCCCCTTACGTCTGGGCTGGGGCGTAAACCCCTCCTGGTCGGTTAAGCGTCCTTGCCGATGCGCGGGTCGCGACGTTCGGCAATACGCGCGCGTTTGCCGGTGCGGCCGCGCAGGTAATAGAGTTTGGCACGCCGCACGACACCGCGGCGCACCACGGTAATGCTGTCGATGTTGGGCGAATACAGCGGGAACACACGCTCCACACCCTCGCCGAAGCTCATCTTGCGGACGGTAAAATTGCTGCCGATGCCCTTGTTGGCGCGCGCGATGCACACGCCCTCATAGGCCTGGACGCGGGTCCGCTCCCCCTCAACCACGCGCACGCCGATGCGCAGCGTGTCGCCGGGGCGGAAGATCGGAATGGTCTTGCCCGCTTCGGTGGTCGCCTTGGCGATTTCCTCGGCTTCGATCTGTTGAATGAGGTTCATTGCCCCATCTCCTTCGTTTCGCGTCGCGCGCCAGAGGCAGACTGGTCCCGAACGCCAACATGACGCTCCCAAAGGTCCGGCCTGCGTAACCGAGTATCATCCTCCGCCCGTTGTTTCCGCCAGGCAGCGATTTTCGCGTGATCCCCCGATCGCAACACTTCGGGAATCTCGCGCCCTTCCCACGATGCGGGCCGGGTGTAGTGGGGATATTCGAGGAGACCGTTTTCAAACGATTCCTCCGCCCCACTGGAAGCCGCGCCCATTACGCCGGGAAGCAGCCGAATGCAAGCGTCCAGAAGCATCAGCGCCGCCGGCTCCCCGCCCGACAGCACGATGTCGCCGACCGAGACCTGTTCGATGGGGCGTGCGGCAAAGATGCGCTCGTCAAACCCCTCGAACCGGCCACACAGCAGGGTGACGCCGGGCCCTTGGGCGAGGGCGCGGATCCGAGCCTGGGTCAGCGGCGCGCCGCGCGGGGTCAGCGCGATGATGGGGTTCTGCGGATGGGCGGCCTGCGCATGGTCGATCGCGGCGGCCAGCACATCGGCGCGCAGCACCATCCCGGCACCGCCCCCCGCTGGCGTATCATCGACGGTGCGGTGCCTGTCGGCGGCGAAGTCACGGATCTGGACGGTGTCGAGGCTCCACTTACCTTCCTCCCGCGCGCGCGCGGCCAGGCTGATGCCCAGCGGCCCCGGGAACATCTCGGGGTAGAGCGTAAGGACGGTCGCGACGAAGCTCATCGATACCCAATCGTCGAGCCGAGGATCAGTGCAAAGGCAAAGCTGGCCGCGATGCCCAGCGCCAGCAGCCACAGCCGCCGCCCGATCACAAATGCGCGCGGCTCCCCCTCGTTCCTGGTGGCATAGCCGATCGCAATCAACCCCGCGTGCCCGCCAATGCTGGCCGCCGCCGCCGAGGTCAGGGTGATCACCAGACCCATCGGATTGGGCAGACTGGCCAGAACCGCCGCCACGCATAGCGCCGCGTAAAACCCATGCGCGATGTTGCGGCGTGCGCGTTTCGTCTCCGGGCCGTTGCCGATCATCGCGGTCAGTCGCCGCATGCCGACCATCACCAACCCGGCATAGGTCGCCGCACCGACAACCGCGAAACAACCGCGCCAGACATAAGGCAGGGGCAGCGGCGCCAGCCCGCCCTCACCCGAGGGGCCGAGATCGCCCAACCCGGTCACCCCGGAAAAGAGCAAATAGCCCGAAGCCGAAAACGCGCATCCCAGCCCGACATACCAACCGATCAGTCGCGCCCAATCGCCGCGCAACCGGTGCCAGCCGGCGAGAAACACCAACCCGACCAGCGTATCGATCCCCGGCCCCGCCAGCGCCACCGCGCGCATCGCCATGGTTCCGGGGGGCGATGAGCAATTGATGTAAAACGAGCCAAGCTCCGTCACCTTGTACCCCAGCGCGACGCACATCGCGCTATGCCCGCCGATCTCATGCAGCATCGTGCACAGCGGCATCAGCAGCAGCGCGAGGCCGACGATGGTCGGGAGGGCGACGCGGGGGGCGGCGGGGGGGCCGGCGGGGGGGCCGGCGGGGTTCTGTGGCGGCATGTTGGTTCCCCTAGGGCAGCGCGGGTGGTGCAGTCGGGTTGGTCGCGGCGACGGTCATTCGAAATGTTCCGCAGTGTTGGCGCGTGATGGACGTTTTTTCCACACCAACATGGTCCAGCCAACCGCTGCACCGAGCAACCATACTTCCGACGGCCCCTGCACCCCATCCTGCGCAAATCGAAGCCCAAGTGGCGAACCATGGAAACCCATGAAATCCGCCCTTGTGCCGAGCGCACCGGCGCTAATCCATGGAAAGGCCAACAGAATGCTCACTTGGAGGAGCGGAACAAGCAGGGCGGAGGTTGCCGCGATTTTCAACCGCGAGCGACAGTTCCAACGCCTCGAAACCCATACGGGTAGAAATCGCTGGACCACGACTGCAAGCCCGTCTGGCAAAAAACGAAGGGGCTGAAACAGCCACATATCACTCCGCCCACCCATCGGCCACGACCACCCGCAGGTGGTCCCATTCGGACACTCCATCCACGCGCATCGGCACGAGGAAGCGGTGGGACTTGCCCTCGGCGTCAGTGCCTTCGATCTCGATCAGATCGCCCGCGCCGAAATTCTCCACCGCCACCACCATGCCCAGCGCCGCGCCCGTGGTGGACACCGCCGGCAGGCCGATCAGGTCCGCGTGGTAATATTCATCCTCAGCCAGCGGCGGGAGCGCGTGGCGCGGCACGGTGAGCGCGGTGCCGCGCAGGGCCTCGGCGCCGTTACGGTCGGTGATCTCGGCAAAGCGGGCGATGGCGCCGCCCTTGCCGTCATCGCGCAATTGCTCGACGGTCAGGCTTGCCTCGCTGCCCATATCCTTGCCGTTGCCGCGCACAAACTGGAAGGTGCGGTAGCGTTTGAGCGCCGCCGCACCTTCGCCGAACAGTTTGAGCCGCACATCGCCGGTCACCCCATGCGCACCGGCGATCGCAGCCATAGTGACCGCAATCTGGCGCAAGGGGGTCGCGGCAGTCACTGTCAGGCTTCTGCCTCGGGGGCGGGAGTAGCGTCCTCGGCAGCAGGCGCTTCGGCGGGAGGCTCAGCAGCGGCGGCCTCCTCAGCGGCAGGCGCTTCGGGTGCAGGAGCTTCTTCGGCCACGGGCTCAGCAGCGGGAGCCTCAGCGGCAGGAGCCTCAGCGGCAGGGGCCTCAGCAGCAGCAGGGGCTTCCTCGGCCACAACCTCCTCAGCGGGAGCCTCGGCCACGACTTCGGGCTCAGGCTCAGGTGCCGGGGCGGCGGCGGCTTCGCGCGCGGCTTCCTCGGCTTCGGCAGCCTTCTTGCTCTTGTCCTCGGCGCGTTCCTTCGCCTTCTTGCCCGGCTCGGCCTTGTTCGGATTGTTGGTGGCGGCACGCTCCTTGATGCCGGCCTTGTCGAGAATGCGGGCAACGCGGTCGGTCGGCTGCGCGCCAACGCCCAGCCAATAACGCACGCGGTCCTCGATCAGGCGAACGCGCTCGGCGCTGTCCTTGGGGAGCAGAGGGTTGTAAGTGCCCAGCTGCTCAAGATACTTGCCGTCACGCGGCGACCGGCTGTTCGAAACAACCAGCTTGTAATACGGGCGCTTCTTGGAGCCGCCGCGCGACAGACGAATGGAAACAGACATAAATTACCTTTCTATCAAACCTTAAAGACTATTTCTTCAGAAACTTTGAGAGGTCAGGGCCGCCGCCGCCAAGCCCCGGCAAACCGCCGCCGCCAAGGCCCGGAAGGACGCCGGGAAGCCCGCCAGCACCGCCAGCCCCGCCCATGGCGCCGCCCAGGCCACCGCCAAGGCCACCCTTGCCGAACATCGCCGCCAGGCCCTTCATCCCGCCCATCTTGCGGATCTGCTTCATCGCGCGCTCCATCTCCTGGTGCATCTTGATGAGCTTGTTAATGTCCTGCACCTGCATGCCCGCACCCTTGGCGATGCGGACCTTGCGCTTGGCGTTGAGCAGGTCGGGGCGGGCTCGCTCCTTGGGGGTCATCGAGCCGATGATCGCGTCCATCCGCACCAGCACGCGGTCATCCATGCCGCTGGAATCCATCGCCGCCTTGGCCTTCTTCATCCCCGGCAGCATGCCTGCCAGCGCGCCGAGCCCGCCCATCTTCTGCATCTGGCGCAATTGCCCGCGCAGGTCGTTCATGTCGAACTGGCCCTTGGCCATCCGCGCGGCGAGCTTCTCGGCATCTTCGGCGTCGATATTGGCGGCGGCTTTTTCGACCAGGCTGACGACGTCGCCCATGCCCAGAATGCGCCCCGCCACCCGGTCCGGCCGGAATGGTTCGAGCGCATCGAGTTTTTCCCCGGTGCCGGCAAATTTGATCGGCTTGCCGGTCACCGCCCGCATGGAAAGCGCCGCGCCGCCGCGCGCATCGCCGTCCATCCGGGTCAGGATCACGCCGGTCAGGTCGACTTCGCCGCCGAAGCTCTGCGCGACATTGACCGCGTCCTGCCCGGTCAGCGCATCGACGACGAGCAGGATTTCGCGCGGGGTCGCGATGGCGGACACCGCCTTCATCTCGTCCATCAGCTGGCTGTCGACATGCAGCCGCCCGGCGGTATCGAGCAACAGCACGTCCACCGCCTGCAACCGCGCCGAATGCAGCGCGCGCTCGGCGATGGCGGTTGGCGTCTGGCCGGCGATGATCGGCAGCGTGGCGACCTGAACCTGCTCGCCCAGCACCCGCAGCTGTTCCTGCGCGGCGGGGCGGTTGACGTCGAGCGACGCCATCAGCACCTTCTTGCCCTGCGTCTCACGCAGCATCTTGGCAAGCTTGGCGGTGGTGGTGGTCTTGCCGGAGCCCTGAAGCCCGACCATCATAATCACGACCGGCGGGGTGGCGGCCAGATCGAGCGTCGCGGTCTCGCCCCCGCCCAGCATCTCGACAAGCGCGTCATTGACGATCTTGACGACCTGCTGCCCCGGCGTGACCGAGCGCAGCACCGACTGGCCGACCGCAGCCTCGGTGACCGAATCGATGAAACGGCGCACCACCGGCAGCGCGACATCGGCCTCCAGCAAAGCGATCCGCACCTCGCGCATAGCCTCGCGCACATCCGCCTCGTTCAACGCCCCGCGTCCGCGCAGCTTGGCGAATACGCCCCCCAGGCGGTCAGAAAGGCTGTCAAACATGCGGCTCAAACCTTATCAACGCAAAAAGAGCCGGTGGGCGAAACCTCGCCGACCAGCGTCAAAACAATTCATTCCTGCCCGTGGCCAATGGTGTTAGGTTTGGCCGGGCCGAGGCGAAAATGGGGGATTTCGTGCACCGGAGCGGAGCGGACATTCAGTCCGTGAGCACCGGAGCGCAGAAATTAGCCATTGCAGCCCGTCCCAGGGCAAATCTAACACCATTGGTGGAGCCTAGCGGGATCGAACCGCTGACCTCCTGCATGCCATGCAGGCGCTCTCCCAGCTGAGCTAAGGCCCCGTACCACTGATCAGAGCGCGGCCAAAAGCCACGCCCCGCCCCGACCGAAGCCGGGAGGCGACCCCTTAGGTTCGCCCGCCCGCCTTGGCAAGAGGGTTTTGAAACGGCGGTTGTTTGATTGGCGACCTGCCGGCCCGCAAGCCTGTGCCATCAAGTCTGTTTGATTGATCGCCGTGCGGCGATGAAGCCTGTGCCGTCCCGCTCCCCGTCCCGACCACCCACAGAGTATAAC
>JANXUK010000129.1 GCA_025356275.1 Sphingomonadales bacterium
ACAGCGCTCCGCTGACGATGGTCACGCCCATCTCGGCGCAGACTTGCCGGATGATGTCACACACCCGCGTGCGCACCTCGCCGTGGAGCACCTTGTAACGATACTTCGGCGCCCAGACGATGTGATAGCGATGATGAAAAAGCGTGTGACTGCCCGTGCTGTAGCCCATAGCCTGTAACCTCGGAGAAAATGAGACTCTACGCCCTTCGGGCTGTCTCATTTTCTCCGAGGTTACAGGCTATCGAGCGAGTCGAAGGCTGAAGCCCTTCCCGGCTAAAGCCGGGGGTTTGAAACCGAAGGCGGGACAATCAATCCACTAGCGGGCATTACGGCGCAACAAGGCTGTGATGGCGTTCATGGCTTTTCCGTCAAAGCGGCGTCGAGGAAGGTGATGTCGGTCTCACCAGCCGTCCAATACGGCGCGAACAGGCCCCACGCACCGAACAGCGCGGGCACAATGCCGCCGCGCCCATTGGCTTGCCACAGCCGGTGCAGCGTACCGGCCATGGGATCGTCGAGCCGCAACCCCTCGCGCCCGACAAACCCGATCCACGCCGCCAGCGCGGTCAGGATGCCCGCGCATGGCCGCCCCTGCCGCTGATGAAAGGCCAGCGTTTCCAGCCAGCGTTGCGGGATCTTCTGGCTGCCATCCATCGCGATCTGACGCAACCTGTGCGCCAGAGCCGCGTTGCCGAACCGTGCGAGCAAGGCGTCGGCATAGGCGGCAAGGTCCTGCGCCGGGGTCAGGCTGGCCGCCGCCTCCCGCATCACCTCCGTGGTTACCGGGGCCAGCGTGGGATCGGCAATCGCCTGATCAACATAGTCATGCCCCCGCCCTAGCCCCAGATAGGCCAGCGCCGAATGCGCGCCATTGAGCATTCGCAGCTTGGCCGCCTCAAACGGGCGCACGTCGCGCGTGAATTGCGCGCCGCCCACCTCCCAGTGGGGGCGCGGGCCGGCGAAAGAATCCTCGATCACCCATTGGCTGAACGGCTCGGTCATCACCGCGGCCTCGTCGCGCCAACCAGTGATCGCCTCCAGCGCAGCGCGGTCGGCCTCAGTGGTGGCGGGCACGATGCGGTCGACCATGGTGGACGGGCAGGTGCATTCGCCCTCGAACCAGTCTGTCAGGCCGGGATCGTGCAGCTCCAGATATTCGCGCATCAGCCGCCGCAATTGCGCGCCGTTCCCGGCGATGTTGTCGCAACTGAGCAAGGTTATCCCGCCCCGCCCTGCATCCCGGCGGCGCGACAGACCGGCGGCAAGCAGGGCATACACGCTGCCCGCTCCCGCCGGGTCGAGCGTACCATCGGCGGCGCGGCAATAGCCCTTTTCAGTGATGGTAAAGCTGGCGATATGGGTGTCGGGCGCTGCGAGAATATGGCTGATCCGCGCGCTTTGCGCCGCCGCCACCAGCACCTCGCGCACTGCGCCGATCACCCTTATCTGCGTGCCCTTCGAGCCGCGCTCACTGACAGTATAGACCCCGTCCTGCGGATTCATCTGCTCCGCGACATCGCCCGAACGCAGCGAGATGCCGGCAATCCTCCAGTTCCGGTCGCCATGCTCCATCGCAAGATCGGTATACCAGGCCTGATGCGCCCGGTGAAACGCGCCAATGCCGAAATGGACGATACCGGTGGCCTGAGCGTCGCGGTCATAGCCGAAGCAGGCGTGATCCAGCAGCGGGAACGCCGCCACACCGTTGGCGGTCAGGCGCCCGTTGCTCACAGCCTGTAGGCTGCTTTGGCGAAATTATACGCGAGGTCCTGCGCCAGTTCGGCGGCCTCCCATTCCGCCATCCGGTGCTCTGCCACCAACCGCGCGAGGAAGCCGCAATCCACCCGGCGCGCCACATCATGCCGCGCCGGGATTGACAGGAACGCGCGGGTATCGTCGTTGAAACCGACGGTGTTGTAAAAGCCCGCCGTCTCGGTGACCTGCTCACGGAAGCGGCGCATGCCCTCGGGGCTGTCATGGAACCACCATGCCGGGCCCAGCTTCAGCGCTGGATAATGCCCGGCCAGCGGCGCCAACTCGCGCGCATAGGCGGTCTCGTCCAGCGTGAACACAATCACCGATAGCGCCGGATGATTGCCATATTTGGTGAGCAATGCCCGCAACGCCTGCACATATTCCGTCGCCAGCGGAATATCGGCGCCCTTGTCGCGCCCGAAAGTGTTGAACAGCCAAGGGTTGTGATTGCGGAACGATCCGGGGTGGATTTGCATCACCAGCCCGTCCTCGATGCTCATCCCGGCCATCACGGTCAGCATATGCGCACGGAACAGCTCGGCATCGGCAGGGCTTGGATCAGGACGGGTGAGACGCGCGAACAGCGCTTCCGCCTCGGCATCGCTCAGGTCGGCGGTGCGCGCGGTGGGGTGGCCGTGGTCGGTCGAGGTCGCGCCCATCGCCGCAAAAAAGGCGCGCCGGTTGCGCAGCGCGGCAAGGTAGCCGCGATAGGTCAGCGCATCCTCGCCGGTCATCTCGGCCAATCGCGCGAGATTGCCGAGGAACCCCTCATACTCCGGATCGACCACCGGATCGGGGCGAAACGCGGTCAGCACCCGCCCCTGCCAGCCGCCTGCGCGCCGGTTCTCCACCCGGATCGCAGCATGGTGCGCCAGATCATCGAGCGGCGATTCGGTGGTGGTGATCACCTCGATATTGAAGCGATCCATCAGCGCGCGCGGGCGGAATGCGTCGGTCGCCAGCGCCGCGTTGATCGTATCGTAATAGAGATCGGCGGTATCCGCACCGAACGCCCGATCAAAGCCAAACACCTCGGCCCATACGTGATCGAGCCACATCCGCGACGGCGTGCCGCGAAACAGGTGATAGTTGTCGGCAAAGATCCGCCACGCCGCGCGCGGGTCGGTCGCGTGCCCGCCAATCCCCAGCGCCTCCAGCGGGATCCTCTGCGAATACAGCATCCGGAACACATAATGATCGGGCCGCAGCAACAGCTCCGTGGCATTCTCGAACGGCGCATCGGTGGCGAACCAACCGGCGTCGGTATGCCCATGCGGGCTAATGATCGGCAGGCCGGCGACCTCGGCAAAGAGCCGCCGCGCGATGCTCCGCGTATCGGGATCGGCGGGGAACAGTCGGTCGGGATGCAGGCGCAGCGCAGCGCCGGGCCCCGCGCTGCCGGTCACGGCCAATTGGCCCGGCCAAACCGCGCCCGCTGCGATGCCATGGCCAGCCGCGCTTCCTCAACCGCCTTCTCCTCGGTCGCGAACAGCAGGTGATCGAGCACTGCCGCCAGATGCGCCCGCATCGCCGCCCGCGCCGCCCCTGCGTCGCGCGCGCGCAAGGCCGCCAGGATAGCGCTATGCTCACTCACCACCGGGGTCACATGCGCGGCCCGCGCCTTGTCGTGCAGCAGCGCGCTCTCGGGCGAGGATGCCCGCATCCGCCACAGTTCGTCCACCGCATGCGCCATAGCCGCATTGCGGGTGCCCCGCGCGATCAACAGGTGAAACTGCCGGTCTGCGGCGAATTGCGCGGCATCGCCCCCGACCTCATCACCCATCAGCGCGACCAGCGCATCAAGCGCATCAAGTTCGGCATCGTCCAGATTGGTCGCGGCCAGCGCGGCGGCCTCACCCTCGATCAACAGCCGCGCCTCGGTCAGCTCGAACGCCGAGACATCGAAGGCCGGCGCATCGGCGCGGCCCGGCAAGGTCTTGACATAGGCCCCCGATCCGACCCGCACATCGACATAGCCCTGCACTTCCAGGGCAATCACCGCCTCGCGCACGGTCGGTCGGCTGACCCCGTATAGATCGGCCAGATCACGCTCTGCCGGTAAGCGATCACCGATGGCGAATTTGCCCGATGCCAGCTCGGCAAACAACTTACGCGCCAGTTCCTGATAGAGCCGGTCATGCGACGCGGCCCCCCGATTCTCGCCAATGCCCGGGGCCGACCCTGCCATGCTCTGCACCCTCATTTAAGGTCTTACCAATTGGTTTCAACTTGACAGGCCAAACGCGATTGGTCAAGCCGGCTGGTGGTCCGATTCTGACATTTGACACCCTGTCCGACAAGGCGCGCGCAAATGTCAGAATCTCTTCGGACCACCGGCAATTCTATGATTCTAGCGCCCGCTAAGTCCAAAGGCATGCCATGAAAATTACCGCTGCCAAGGTAATCGTAACCTGCCCGGGACGCAATTTCGTCACGCTGAAGATCGAGACCGATCAGGGCGTTTACGGCATCGGCGACGCCACGCTCAATGGCCGCGAACTGTCGGTCGTCGCCTATTTGCAAGAGCATGTCGTGCCCTGCCTGATCGGCATGGACCCACGGCGGATCGAGGATATCTGGCAATATCTCTATCGCGGGGCCTATTGGCGGCGCGGTCCGGTCACGATGCGCGCGATTGCGGCGGTGGATATGGCGCTGTGGGATATCAAGGCCAAGATGGCGGGGATGGGGCTGTATCAATTGCTGGGCGGGCGCAGCCGCGACGGTATTCTGGTCTATGGCCACGCTAATGGCGGCGATATTGCCGAGACGGTCGAGGCGGTGGGCGCCTATCTCGACATCGGGTACAAAGCGGTCCGCGCGCAGACCGGGGAGCCCGGCGTCAAGGATGCCTATGGCGTCGGGCGCGGCAAGCTGTTCTATGAGCCTGCCGATGCCGCGCTACCCTCGGTGACCGGATGGGACACCGCCAAGGCGCTGAATTACGTGCCCAAACTGTTCGACAAGCTGCGCGAGACCTATGGGTTCGACCCGCACCTGCTGCATGATGGCCACCACCGTTATACCCCTCAGGAAGCCGCGACGCTGGGCAAGGCGCTGGAGCCGTACCGCCTGTTCTGGCTGGAGGATTGCACCCCGGCGGAGAATCAGGAGGCGTTCAGGCTGGTGCGCCAGCACACCACCACGCCGCTGGCGGTGGGGGAGATTTTCAACACCATCTGGGACGCCAAGGACCTGATCCAGAACCAATTGATCGACTATATCCGCACCACGGTGGTGGGCGCGGGCGGGATCACCCATTTGCGGCGGATTGCCGACCTGGCAGCTTTGTACCAGATCCGCACCGGCGGCCATGGCGCCACCGACCTGTCGCCGGTGACGATGGGCTGCGCGCTGCATTTCGACGCTTGGGTGCCCAATTTCGGCATCCAGGAATATATGCGCCACACGCCGGAAACCGACGCAGTATTCCCGCATGATTACCACTTCGCCGACGGGCTGTTGTATTGCGGCGAGAACCCTGGCCACGGGGTAGACATTGATGAGAATTTGGCCGCGAAATACCCGTATAAGCCCGCCTATCTGCCCGTCGCCCGGCTGGACGATGGCACGATGTGGAACTGGTAATTGCGGATTTGCGTCATTGGCGAGGGGATGTTGGAGCTGGCGCGGGCCGGTGCTGGTGATGGCTGGCGGCTGTTCTATGGCGGCGATACGCTCAACACCGCGATCCATCTGGCGCGGCTGGGGCATGATACCGCTTTCCTGACCGCGCTGGGCAAGGATGCGTTCAGCGATGATCTGCGCCGCGATTGGGCGCGCGAGGGCCTCGACATCACTCTGATCCTGCGCGATCCGGCGCGGATGCCGGGGCTCTATGCGATCCGCACCGATGCAGCAGGTGAACGTAGCTTCGCCTATTGGCGCGGCGAGAGCGCAGCGCGGCAGATGTTTGCGCTGCCCGGGATCGAGGCGGCGTTGGCGCAGGCGGAGCGGACCGACGCGCTGGTGTTCTCACTGATCACGCTGGCGGTGCTTCCGCCCGAGGCATGGCCGCGCCTGTTTGCGCTGTGCGATGCGGTGCGCAACCACGGCGGCATGGTGATGTTCGACGGCAATTACCGCCCGCGCCTGTGGGCTACACCCACGGCTGCCGCCAAGGCCCGCGACGCCGCTCTCGCCCATGCCGATATCGGCCTGCCGACGCTGGAGGATGAGGCGATGCTAACGCCCGGCGCTACCGCCGCATCAGTGGCGGCGCATTGGCAGGCGCGGGGCTGCGCCGAGACGGTGGTCAAGCTGGGCAGCGATGGTTGCCGCACCCCCGATGGCCTGATCATCGCGCCCGAAGCGCCGATCACCCCGCTCGACACCAGCGGCGCCGGGGACGCGTTCAACGCCGCGTTTCTGGACGCCCGATTGCGCGGTCTGGCCCCCGCCGAGGCCGCGCTACACGGCCACAGGCTCGCCGGATGGGTCATCACCCACCCCGGCGCCATCCCGCCGCGAACCAACGATGCACCCTACCGAGCCCTCAAGGTTTGACCACATCGATCGCAGCGACCACCGCCGGCCCGCCGACCGCCCGGAACTCGAGCGGCAAATGCCCGCCCTGCACCGTGACATCATAGGACAGCACGACTGCCTTCAAGGCCCCGCCCCCCAACGCGCCCGGCATCACCGCGGGCGCCAAAACCGCACCGTTGGCCAGCACCGCAAAGCTGCGCGTCGCGACCTGTGACGCATCGGGCTCGAAGGTGCGGATCATCACGCGCCACACCCCGTCGGGGATCGGCAGGTCGTAGCTGAAGCTGCCCTCGCGGTAATAATCGTACAGCGCCTGATCGGCCGCCCCAGTCCCCGCTACGATCCGGCGCCCCTTGTTGCGGTCGGCGCCAAAGCCGGTGACATTGAGCACGCGGCCCGTGCCGCCGGTGAAAAACGTGTCCGAGCCGTAACGCGTGCCATCCGCCCCCAGATGCCCCGCCAGATTGCCGGCATCGAGATGCAGGCCGTCTTTGGCAACATCCGGGCCATTCCAGGTGATGGTGTCGCTAACCCCGCCATTGGCCGCGACCACCGTGTTTGCGCCCGCGCGCAATGCGACACGCGGCCACACGCAGATGTGATCGGGGCAATCGACGGTGCCCACCACCACGCCATTGACGCTCAGCATCGCGCGCGCCGCCGTGGCATAGGCCCGGACATCGGTCTCCGGATACGCCCGGTCGACATAGCGCCGGCTGGTCAGATAGATCATCGGCGCGGGGTTGAGATTGGCCTTGTAGAAATAGAACGCATCCTTCTTCACCTTGCGATCGTCGGTGACGAGGCCCTTGTCATTCATGTCCACGCTATCGCCCTCGGCGCGCAGGTCCGAGGCGAAATCGAACAGATTCCACAGGTAGGTAGCGAAAAGATAGGGCCGGGTTTTCAGAGCCTTAAAGCTGACCTCATGGTAATAGCTCTGGAATTCCTCGGGATGCGGCCGGCCGAACGCGTTGACCGGCCCGCCCAGCGGATTGTCCGAATGCTGCGATATCGCGCCGCCCGCGCCATATTCGCTGACTGACATCGGCATGTCGGGGTGCACGGCATGGAAATGGTCGAGATGCCCGCCCAGATCCTGCGGCTTGCCGTAATACCAGCCGTAATAGCGGTTATAGCCCACCAGATCGGCGGTGCCGGCCAGCACCGGGTTTTTGGACCCAGTCAACATCTCGGGCTCTTCGCAGCAATCGGCGAAGGTGGTCGGGCGGCCGGGGTCTTCCTGATGCGCCAGCGCCGACAGTTCGCGCAGCAATTCGACCGAGCGCGGCGGCAACTTGCCCCGGCCGAACGAGGCGCCGATATCGATCTCATTACCCACCGACCACATCATGATCGAAGGGTGGTTGTAATTCTGGCGGATCAGCTCGGTCAGTTGCTCACGGGCATTGGCCTCCAGCGCCGGGCTGGCCGGGGCGCCATCGGCGAAGGACACCGCGTTGATGAAGGGGATCTCGGCCCAGGCGACCATGCCGGTCCTGTCCGCCGCATCGTCCCACTCCTGCGCATGCTGATAATGCGCCATGCGGACGGTGTTGGCGCCCATCTCGGCCATGATCGCCATATCCTCGGCATGGTCGGCCGGGCTGAGCGCCCAGCCCTTGCCCATCCGATCCTGATGCCGCGCCCCGCCGAACAGCGCGATATGCCGGCCGTTGAGGAAAAACCCCTGATCCTTGTCCATCCGGAATGTGCGGATGCCCAGCGGCTGGCTGACCGTGTCGACCAAGCGGTGCCCGGCATAGAGGTTCACGGTGACGCGGTAGAGATAGGGATCGGCGCGCCCGTTCCACAGATGCGGATGCGGCAAAGCAATGCTGGCCGCGATCTCGCCATTGCCGGGGCCGAGCCGCAACCCGCCCTGCCCCGTGGCCACCACCGCGCCATTGGTATCGATGATCCGGGTCTGCGCGGTCAGGTGGCGCGGCGCGCTCCCCGCATTGTGCAGCCGCGCCAGCACCGACAAGCTGGCCATATCCGCGGAAACCTGCGGTGTGCGGATATAGACACCCGGCCCGCCGTGATCGAGCAGGTCGAAGCTGACGGCGCCCGTCGTAATCAACGATACGCCGCGATAAATCCCGCCATGGATGAAGAAATCACCGCCCAGCGGGATGACATCCTGCGTGCTGCTGCCCACCGCCGGCTTGGAATTATCGGCTTTGACCACCAGCACATTGGCGCCATGCGGCTTTAGCAGGGCGGTGATGTCAAAGCGAAAGCGCGAGAATGCGCCCTTGTGGATACCCACCAGCGTGCCGTTGAGCCACACCTGCGCGATATTGCCGACACCGTCGAACTGAATATAGGTGCGGTTGCCAGGGGTACGGTTGGCGGCTCTGGCTGGCACGCGAAAGGTCCGGCGGTAATACCCGACGCCCTGCTGGTCATTGGCCTGCGCCGAGCGTGCGGTGCCATATTCGCCCAGCCGGTTCCAAGTATGCGGCAGGTTGATCTGTTGCCAGCCACTGTCATCGAACACCGCCTGCGTCGCGCCGGGCACATCGTCGCCGTAGTGAAAGCGCCACCCGCCGGCAAGGTCGGTGCTCTGGCGCGGCGCCGCGAAGCCGGGCGAAGCCAGAGCGCAAGCCATGGCGGCGGTCGACGCGAGTCGAACAAAGATGGCCTTACCCATAACAGACGCTCCCAAAGTATTGGTTAGACCGATTAGCGTTGAGCCGCCGCCCTGTCCAGTCCACAGCAGCGAACGCGCCCCGGCGATTGCCTGCCCGCTTCCCATTCCGCCCGCACGTCTTAAGTCCCTTATCCGACAATCGGGAGAATTTGCCATGATCCGCCACGCCGTAGCCGCCCTGCTCGCCGCGACCAGCCTTGCCCCGATCGCCCAAGCCGCGCCGGTCGATCCTGTTCCCACCCAGAGCGGCGCCGTGGCTGGCGTTGCCGAGGGTGGCGTCACCAGCTGGAAATGCATCCCCTTCGCCGCGCCGCCGGTGGGTGATCTGCGCTGGCGCGCGCCCCAGGCCCCCACACTGTGGAGCGGGGTGCGCGCCGCCGCCACCTATGGCCATGATTGCATGCAGCTGCCGTTTGGCGGGGATGCCGCGCCGCTTGGCACGGAGCCGGCCGAGGATTGCCTGTACCTCAACATCTGGCGGCCCAGCGGCGGGTTCGCCAGGGTGCCGTTGCCGGTGCCATTGCCGGTGCTAGTGTGGATCTATGGCGGCGGATTCGTGAACGGCGGGGCCTCGCCGCCGACCTATGCGGGGGCCAATATGGCGCGGGCCGGCGTGGTATTCGTCAGCTTCAACTATCGGCTGGGGCGGTTCGGCACCTTCGCGCATCCGGCGCTGACCGCAGCCGATGCTGACCATGGCCTGTTGGGCAATTACGGTTACCTCGATCAGATCGCGGCGCTGCATTGGGTGCAGCATAATATCGCGGCATTCGGCGGCGATCCGGCGCGCGTTACGATCATGGGCGAGAGCGCGGGCGGCATGTCGATCCACGCGCTGCTGACCTCGCCGCTCGCCGCAGGGCTGTTTGGCGGCGCGGTGATCATGTCCGGCGGAGATGGCGTGGTGATGGCCGGGGACGGCACCCTGGCCGGCGCCGAGACGCTGGGTGCTGCATTTGCCGCGCGCAAAGGCATCGCCGGCAGCGGGCCCGGGACGCTGGCCCAATTACGCGCATTAAGCGCCGCGCAGGTGGTCGATGGGCTCAACCTGATCCAGATGTTCGCACCCGGCCCGCACAATTTCTCCAGTCCGTTCGTCGATGGCAAAATCGCGGTGGACGCGCCCGCTGCGTATGCCTTGGGCGGGTTTGCGCATGTGCCGGTGATGGTCGGCGCGACCAGCGGCGACATCGGCGGCCCGGGCGGAATGATGATCGCGGGCGCCAGCCATGTCGCCGGTGTGCTGGCCGCAAAGGGCGTGCCCTTGTGGGAATACCGCTTTTCCTATTCGGCCGAAAGCCTGCACAGCTCGCTCGCCGGACACGCCAGCGATATTCCATTCTTCCTGGACAATGCGGCAACCAAATATGGCGCCGCCACCACCGCGAAGGACGCCGCGATGGGGCACATTATCAGCGCCTATATCGCCAATTTCGTGAAGACGGGCGACCCGGCCGGCGGCGATCTGCCGGCATGGCCGCGCTATGACCATGCCGGCGCAGCGATGATGGATTTCTCAGGCGAAGGAACGGCAGTGGCACGCACCGACACAACGGCAAAACCCTGAACTCCGCCGGATCGGAGCGGTTGGCAAGCCTTGGATAAACCGGCATGAGGCCTGTGTGTGGGTGGGGGGAACCGCCAAGCGGCATTCAGGCCGGACACCGGCTCGGGACAGGGGATTTTCGGTGGCAGGCACGCAATGGGCGCAGGACGACCCGCGCATCCATTTGGCTCAGAGCCCGATGAACGGGCGTCAGCTGATCGGCATCGCGCTGTGCGTGGCGCTCAACGCGCTGGACGGCTTCGACGTGCTGGCGATCAGCTTTGCTTCGCCGGGGATTGCGGCCTCCTGGCACGTAGCCAAGGCGGCGCTGGGCTTTGTGCTGACGATGGAACTGTTCGGCATGGCGCTGGGTTCGGTGTTCCTGGGCTGGCTGGCAGACCGGATCGGGCGCCGCGCCACGGTGCTCGGCTGTCTGGTGACGATGCTGGTGGGGATGATCGCCACGTCGATGGTGCGGGATCTGGGCGAACTGGCGGTGACCCGCGTACTGACCGGGGTCGGCATTGGCGGGATGCTGGCGGCAACCAATGCGCTGACCGCCGAATACGCCAATGCCCGGTCGCGTGCCACGTCGGTGGCGCTGATGGCGGCAGGCTATCCGTTGGGCGCGGTACTGGGCGGGTCGATCGTCAGTCACCTTTTGCTGCACCATGATTGGCGCAGCATTTTTCAGCTGGGGGCCTGCGCGGCGGCGCTGCTGGTGGTGCCGGCGGCATTGCTGTTGCCCGAGCCGGTTGGGGCTTTGCTGCGGCGTCGCGGACCCGATACGCTGGCGCGGGTCAATGCATCGCTGCGCGCGCTGGGGCACGACGAGATGACCGCGCTGCCACCCGAAGACCCCACCGAGATCGCCACACAATCCGGCAGTGGCTTTGCCAAATTGTTCGCGCCCGCCCTTCGCGCCACCACAATCCTGCTGACCGCCGCCTATTTCCTCCACATCATTACCTTTTATTTCGTGCTCAAGTGGGTGCCCAAGATCGTGGTCGACATGGGCTTTTCGCCATCGTCTGCTGCGGGGGTGCTGGTGTGGGCCAATGTTGGGGGATTGGCTGGATCGGCGGTGTTCGCGATTGCCGCTCTGCGGTTTGCGCCGCGCCGGCTGTTGCTCGTCACCATGGCGGGTTCGGCGGTGATGGTGGCCGTGTTCGGCATGGCCAATACCAGCCTCGCCAACCTGACGATGGCGGCGGGGGCGGCGGGGTTCTTCACCAATGCCACCATCGTCGGGCTCTATGCACTGGTCGCGGCCTCGTTCCCGACCCGGCTGCGCGGCGGCGGCACCGGCTTTGTGATCGGCGCTGGGCGGGGCGGTTCGGCAGTCGGCCCGATTGCGGCGGGGTTCCTGTTTCAGGCGAAAGTCGCGCTGCCGCTGGTCGCGGTGATCATGGCTTGCGGTTCGCTGCTGGCGATGGCGGCGCTGCTGGCGCTGCCCAAGCGGGCGGAGACCTGAGCAGAGCGGAGCGGGGCGGAGCAGAGCAGAGCGCCGGGGCGGTATTGGCCGCCGCCGCAATTGCCGCCCGGTCACGGCGGTGGCATGCAAATCCGCGCCTATCGGAGACCACCATGCCCGCCACGACCCGCACTCTCGACTCGATCCGCGTGGACTGGCCGGCCCCCGACAACGTGCCGGCGGATCGCAAGGTGGACCTTGGCTGGGCGATAGGTTTCACGCCGAATGACGAGGTGGACCCCTATGCGCAATGCGGCTGGCTCAGCGGGCCCGAAATCCCCCGCATCCTGTACAGCCCGGCCCAGCCCGGAGCCACCGCCGGCAGCGCGCTGTCAAGCAGCGGACGCGGCAGTTGGGTGGTGACGCATTACGAGGATATCGACCGCGTCTATACCGACAATGACCATTTCTCGACCAAGGGCACCGCCGAATTCCAGGCGGTGATCGGTGAGACCTTCCGCTCGATTCCGCTGGCAGTCGATCCGCCAGAGCACACCAAATACCGCCTGTTCCTGATGCCGCATTTCAGCCCGTCGCGGATGAACAAGATGGATGCCGACATCCGCGCGGTGGTCGTCGAAATGATCGAGGCGGTCGCCGCCAAGGGCGAGGTCGACATCGCATGGGATTTTGGCCGGGTGTTCCCGGTGCGTATCTTCATGGGGCTGATGGGCTTTCCGCCGCCGATGTTCGAACAATTCCTCGATTGGGAATGGGACATCCTGCACTCGCACAGCCGCGAGAAAATGTCCGATGCTTTGCGCGGGGTGCTGGCGTTCCTGCGCGGCTTCATCGCCGAGAAGGAAGCCAATCCCGATGAGCATCTGGTCTCCGCCATCGTCCATGGCAAGATCGCCGGCCAGCCGCTGACCGAGGAGGAAAAGATCGGCATCGTGTGGTTCCTGTGGCTCGGCGGGCTGGATACGGTGGCCGCCACGATCAGCCAGATGTTCCGCCGCATGGTCATGGAACCGGCGATCCAGACGCAATTGCGCAGCCACCCCGAGCTGATCCAGACCGCAGTGGAGGAGTTTCTGCGCACCCAGCCGATCCTGTCCTCGGCGCGGCTGGTGACGCGCGATTTTGCGTGGCACGGCGTGACGGTGAAGGCCGGTGACACGGTCCAGTGCCTGAACCCCTCGGGCAATTTCGACCCGGCGCGCTTTGCCGATCCGCACACGTTCGATCCGACGCGCAAGGGCAACCGGCATTTCACCTTCGTCGGCGGCGTGCACCTGTGCCTGGGCGCGCCGCTGGCACGGCGGGAGCTGCGCATCCTGCTCGATGAATGGTTCCGCCGCATCCCCGCGTTCCGCGCCAAGCCGGGTGCGGACACAGCGGTGTTTCCGGGGCTACTCTCCATTCGCAACCTGCCGATCGAATGGGATGTTGCCTGACACCGTATTCGCCTGGAACCAAGAGGGAGAGCACCTGATGCCCTGTTCAATCCTGCGCCGCTGGCGCATCGCCGCCCTGACGATCCCCGCGCTGGCGCTCGCCGCCGTATCGCCCTGCGCCACCCCAGCCTCTGCAGATCCCGCAACGCTCAAATCGGTCCCCGGCAAGCCCGCGCTGCTGGTCGGGGCGTTCGACCTGGCCACACTCGGCTACCGGATGGATGAGAGCTTTCTGTCGGGCACCGCCACCTCCTATGCCTTGGTGGCCAAGCCGACAATCGACGGCGATTTGCGCGTCAAGCCCGCCTCCACCGCACCCTTCGCCACGCGGATGGTGGTGATCCGGCCCACCGACTCCGCCAAGTTCAACGGCACCGTGCTGGTGGAATGGCTCAACGTCACCGCCGGACAGGACACGCCCGCCGACTGGATGGTCGCCCATCGCGAGATGCTGCGGCGCGGTTTCGCCTATGTCGCGGTCTCGGCGCAGAGTGTGGGGGTCGAGGGTGGCAATTCGGTCATGGGCATGGGCACGCCGCTCAAGAAGGCCGATCCGGCCCGCTATGGCGCGCTCTCGCACCCCGGCGATGCGTGGTCGTTCGACATCTTCTCCCAGGCCGGCGCGGCGGTGAAGGCGGCGCGCGGCAATGGCTTGCTCGGCGATCTCATGCCCGAGCGCGTCATCGCCCTGGGCGAATCGCAATCGGCGGTGTTCCTCACGACTTATGTGGATGCGGTCGATCGGGTGGCGGCGGTCTATGACGGCTTCCTGATCCACTCGCGCTTCGGTGGCGGCGCCTCGCTCAGCGGCATTGGCCTGCGTGATCCGCGCAATGCCACCGACCCTTCGGCGATGCCGCCCCAGTTGCGCTTTCGCCGCGACATGCGGGTGCCGCTGCTGTGCCTGATAACCGAGACCGACCTGATGGGCGCTGGCCTCACCGGATACGGCGCATCGCGCGTGGCCGACGGTCGCAATCTGCGCGTGTGGGAGTTGGCGGGCGCCGCGCATGCCGATGGCTATCTGTTCGGCGGAGCGTTCGTCGATTCGGGGTCGCTGCCGGTGGAACGGCTGGCCAAGGTGTTCGTCCCCAGCACCGCCAGTCCGGCCGGCAAATTCGCCCGGCCCTTCAATGCCGGCATGCCGCATCACTATGTGCTGGAGGCTGCAATTGCCGCGATCGACCGCTGGGTGCGGACCGGCAGGCCGCCTGCCCCCACCGCCACGCTGACGCTGGCCGGCGGCGCGCTGGTGCCCGATGCCAATGGCGTGGCGCAGGGCGGCGTCCGCACGCCATGGACCGATGTGCCGACGATGCGCCTGTCCGGGCTGGGCAATGCCGGCAACTTCACCGCGCAGCTGGTCGGGGTCAGCGAGCCCTATGATGCGGCACGCCTCGCCGCGCTCTATCCCGGCGGCAAGCCCGACTATCTGCGCCACTTCACCGCCGCGCTCGACCGGGCGATTGCGCGGGGGCATATCGTCGCCGCCGACCGCTCAGAGATCCTCGCCATCGCCGCGATCAATTATCCCGAGTAGCCCCGGAGCATGATGACGTCTCGTTGGTTCGTCATCAAACATATATTCCGAGCAGGGATCGTATCGCGACCTTGGGAGACCGAGTATGGACCAGGACGCCAGGTAAATCCACGTAGAGACCGACGAGGCTCGGGCCGGCGAAACCCCCCATATTGTCCGCTATGTGCTGGCGATCAGCCTTATTCTGGCAATTGTAGTGCTCGCAGTGATTTGGGCGGTTCTGCGCCACTGACCGCATGATGCGCTGCTGTGCGACCAGATCACATGGTGATACCGGAGGCAGGCAGCCAAAGGGACTATTGAGCGAGGCGAAGGCGGAAGCCAATATCCGACTGAAGCCGGCGGGGATGACGCCTCGAACGGGACCTCAAACGAGATCCCGCTCACCGCGCATGATCGCGCAACCTATCGCCACCAGCCCGCTCATCGCGGCGGTGCGCAGCGGGTAATCAGCCAGCGAATGCAACAGCACTGCGCCCACTCCGATGCTCGCGCCCAGCATCAGGGGATCAGGCTCAAACCCGCGCCATAGCCGGATAGCGCGCGGCACGAACCACCCCAAAAACGCCGCCAAAGCCGCCGCGCCGAACACGCCGGTCTCGATCAACAGCTCCAGCAGGTCATCATGCGCGTGGTTGACGAAGATCGAGGTGACCTGCGCCATGTTCTCATACCAGCGGTACAGCTCCGCAAAACTGCCCAGGCCCGACCCGAACGGCGCAAAATCGCGCAGCATCACCAGCCCATGCGCCAGGAAATCATGCCGGCTGATCCCCGCCACCGCGCCGTGCCCGACCAGATCGTTGCCGACCGGCCCGAACAGCGCAAACCCCACCGCGATCAGGGCCAGTACCCCTGCGCCGGCCACCAGCCAGCCGCTGCGCCAATCCGGCCGCGCGATCAGCGCCAGCCCCAGCATCACCGGCACCAGCAGCGTCTGCGCGGCCAACGACGATGTGGCGACCACCCCGGCCATCAATAACGCGCCAAACGCCAATGCGCCATAATGCCGCCCGCCGGTCCGCCACCACGCCGGCCGTTGGGCGCGACGCTCCGCCACGCGTCGCCGCGTCTTGCCCGCCAGCGCCATCTCGGCCCCGCCGCACAGCGTCAGCGCCATCAGCAGAAAGCTGCCCTGATGGTTGGCATTGGCGAAAAATCCGTCACCCAGCCCGGCATTGGTGATGGTGTAAATGGTAAATGTGCCGGCGAAACGCTGAAAAAAGCCCAGCAGCACCGATGCCGCAGCAATCCATGCCACCACCATTGCGGCCCGGGCCAGCGGTGGCCGCTCGGGGCTGCGCATCGCCAGATACAGCGCCAGCGCGGGCAGCCACGCGGTCAGGCTGGACAGGCTGTGCCATGGTGACAGTGACAGCGTCATCCACGGCGCCGGCGCGCCCAATAGCGCGAAGCCCGCCGCCACCGGCGCCCGCCCCGGCAAATGCCGCCACACCACCGGCGGCAGTGGCACGAATTGCACCAGCGCCAGCAACAGCAGCGCCACGCCGAACCACCGCAGCGGCGAAGCATAAAGCCGCGCTCGCAAACTTTCGACCACGCCCATATGCGCGCCCGGCAACTCCGGCGTGCCAGTATGCAGCGCCCATGCAGCCAGCCCGGCGCCCAGCACTTGCAGCAACAGATTGGCCCCCGCGCCCGCCGCGCTCGCCCCGCCCAGTACCAGCACCAGCGCCAGATAGGCGAGGGTGGCCCAGCCGAACGGCCCGATCCGCTGCGACCGGCTCATTGCCCGATACCTTCGTTCCGGGCGCGTTCGTGCCGGGTGCCTTCATCAATGCCGTAACGCACCGCGCGAACCTCCTGCTCGGCCGCCATTTCGCCCGGCACCACCGAGGCGATGTCGAGATATTGCCCGCCGCAGGCCCCGGCCATTGCCCCGGCCGGCGGGACGGTCACCTCCAGATTGAGCACGCGCAGCCCCTCGCCGCCGGCGCGCAGGCCCTGCTTGCCCAGCGCATTGCCGGTGTCGGCGCAGACCAGCCGTGCCACCAGCACACCATCGGCCCCGCCCTGCGGTTCATAGCGCAGGGTAACGCGGTGCGGCCCCGGCGTCAGCACCACCAGCTGGCGCAGCAGCACGCCCGGTGCGCGGCCATACGCGGCCAGATCGATCCCGCCCTGCGGTGAAGCCTCCGCCGCGCCGAACTCACCCGTCGCCAGCTGCCAGCCGAATGGCGGAGGTGCGGCGAGGTCGGCAAAATCGGGGCTGTGCACCGCGCCCTCGCTCGCCCGCCCGGTCCGCGACAGCGCCCGCGCACCGGCGTAATCCCGCGCCGTCACCCGCAGCGCGATCACCAGATTGCGGGCATCGGGGATCGCCAGCGCACCCGGCGTCACCCCGTTCACCACATGCATAATCAGCGGCTGGGGGTGGGTGACGGTGGAAAATCCGTTCAGATACGACGCCACCAGCTCGGGATGCGACGCCAGCGCGCCCAGCGCCAGATCGGCATGCGGCGCGCTATCCGTCGTCGCGCCGAGCCGGGTCAGCACCTCCGCCGCGACGCCATTCTCGATCCGCCACACCACCGAGAGTTGGCCGATTGCCGCGCCGATGCGCCCGGCGTGCACCTGACTTTGCAAAAGCGCGAGGCGCGGCAGCAACTCATGCGGATCGCGCCGCACCGCCTCGCCATAGAGCGCCCGCGTCTGCCGCCCGCCAGGATTGCGTAACGCCGCCGCATTGCCCGCCGCTACGAACGGCTCGGGCGCCAATGGGTCGCTGGCCAAAGCGGCGGCGATGACGCCCGGCGGCGCGGTCTGCCCCGGCGCGAGGCTGCGCAGCTGACCCAGCGCCGATGGGCCCGGCAGACCGCCGGCAGAGCCGCCCGCCGCGCTCGCCGAAAAACGCGCACTCGCCGCCAACAGCGCCGCCGCGCCCAGCAACGCTGCGGTCAGCAACGCGCCGCGCTGCTGCCAGACCCGGTTCGCCAACCCCGGGCCCCGCCGTATCCTGCGATTATAAGCCATCATTTTTGGGTCCGGTGGACACCCAGCGAATCGAGGGGATCAAACCGCACTTCGCGGGCACCGTCGTCGTCCTCATCCTTGCTGCGATATTCGTAATCATAGGCCGAGCCGTAGCCATAGCCGTAGCCATAGCCGTAACCGCTGCTCCGCCGGTCGATCTTGGTCAGGATGACGCCGAGGATCTGGCCGCCGACATCGTGCATGCGCCGCGACATCTCGATCGCGCTGCCGGTGCGGGTACGCCGGCTTTCGACCACCAGGATCGTGCCCTCGGCGACCGAGCCGAGCAGCGGCGCGTCGGTCAGGCCCAGCACCGGCGGACCGTCGATGACCACCAGATCGGCCAGCGCCGCCGCCTCGGCGATGATCGCGGGCAGCCGCACCGAGCTGAGCAATTCCGCCGCCGAGCTGGTGTTGGCGCCCGCCGGCAACAGGCTCAGATTCTCGATCGTGGTCGGCTGAACATAGTCGGCCAGCCGGTCGTCCGAGGACAGTAGATGCGCCAGCCCCAACCCGTTGTCGCTGCCACCAAAGAAAGTCGGCCGACGAAGATCAGCGTCGATCAGCAGCACCTTGCGCCCCAGCCGCGCCGAAGTGACCGCGATGGCATAGGCAGTGGTCGATTTGCCCTCACCCGGCTGTGACGAGGTGACGAACAGGCTGTGCGGCACGCCGTCTGGCCGCGAGAATTTCAGCGCGGTCAGCGCCGAATAATACGCCTCGGTCACCGCCGATTTGCGGTCACCCAGCGCCTCGACCAGAGTGCGATCCTCGGTGTCGCGCGGGATCACGCCCAGCACCGCGAGATGCAGCTTGCTGCGCACATCGGATGGATCGACAATCGAATCGAACAACAGGTGGATGGCAAAGGCCGCGCCAATGCCGACCATCAGACCGGCCAGCAGGCCGGCGATGGCATTCAGCATCACGTTGGGCGTGTAGGGCCCCTGCGGCACCTGCGCATCATCGACCAGCGCGATATTGCTCTGCCCGATACCACCGGCAACCCCCACCTCCTTGTACCGCTGGAGCAGCGCCTCATACAGCGAACGGTTGGTATCGGCCTCGCGCTGAAGAATGCCGTACTGGATCGAGCCGACCCGCTCGCCCTGCACTGCGCCCTTGAAACCGTCGACCCGCGCCGCAAGCTGATCCTCGGTCTGTTGCGCCGCGCGATAGGCGGCATAGAGCTGCGCGCTTTGATCGCCGGTCGTGTTCTTGCGCTGTACCGCGATCGCGGTGTCGAGCCGGTCGATTTGCGCGGTCAATTCCTGCATGCGTGGATATTCGGGCTTATACAGCTTAAGATCCTCGGCATATTCGGCCTGGAGAGTGGCCCGCTGCTGCGACAGAGTAGCGGCCGAAGAGCCAACCTCCGCGCCATGGTCACTGGCTCCGTTGCGCCATGCGGCCTCGGCCCCGACCCGCTTGATCCGTGCCTGATTCAGCGCATCGGCCATCGAGGCCAGATCGGACACGTTCAGCGTCGAAGCATCACCGCTCTTGCCGTCGACCGACTTGCCAGGGGTACGGAACAGCCCCGATTTGATCGAATAATCGTTCAGCGCGCGCTCCGATTCCTCCAGCGCGGTCTTGGTCTTGCCCAGCTGGTCGGACAGGAAATGCCGCGCATAGGACGAGGCATTGTAACGCCGGTCCAGACTTGCCGCGATAAAGCCCTGCGCCAGCGCCGAGGTGATCCGCGCGGCAAGCTTGGGATCGGTCGACGTGTGGCTGAGGCGGATCAGCAGGCTCTGCTTGACCACTTCGACCTCGGTATTGGCCTGCACCAGTTGCGCGGCACGGCGCAGCCGCTGCGGACGCTGTAGGGCATTGCCGCCATAGGCCGGCACATTGGCCAGATCGAGATCCTCGGCGACGCGGCGGGCCAGCGTTTCGCTGCGCAGCAGGCCGACCTGGGTCGCCAGCATTTCCTGATTGGCGACGAATGCCCGGCTGGGCGTCTTGCTTGAATCCAGCGATTCGGCGGCGCCCGGATCATATTGCATCATCACGATGGCCCGGTAACGCGGGGTGGTCATCATCGCCATCGCAATGCCCAGCGCCAGCCCGATCGCCGCCGCCAGCAGGATAACCCACCGCCGCTCAATCAGAATGCGCATGATCTCGCGCAGCTCCAGCACGGAGCCGGCATTCACAGGCACAGCCGATGCCGGCTGCGCAGTGGCAATCGCCGGCAAACCCGGCCGCTTGGCCCCGATGTCAGTGATGCGCCATTCCCTTCAAAATTCGGTAGCCTCAAATTTACGAAACGCAGGATCAAACCCGCAACGGATCACAGACCCCTAAACACGCTGATCAGCGAGACACCCTGGATCGAATCGCGGTAAATCTGGCGCAGAGTGTTCGAATCGATCACGATCACATCGCCTGGATAGACCACCGGATCGATCATCGTACCCTTGTGGATCGCCGTCAGATCGAAGGCAGCGCCCACAGTGCGGCCATTCTGCTTGCGGAAGATCGCCACGCGCTTGGCATTGCCATTGTCCTCGTTAATGCCATGCGCCAGCGCGATCGCGCCGACCAGCGTGGTCTTGCCGGGCAGCGTATAGACGCCCGAGGCATTGACCCCGCCCTCGATCGTCACATTGTCGCCATTGGTGGTGAGCACGCGGATGGCGATGTCGGGATTGTTGAGATAGCGTTCGCCATACAGACGGCGCAGCCGGGCTGCGAAATCATCGGGGCTGGTATCGCGCGCGCTGACCGTGCCGATCAACGGCAGCGCGATCATGCCCTTGGCGTCGACCTGATAATCGCCGGTCAGCTCGGGGATGCGAAACACCGTCATATGCACTACGTCGAGCGGCCCCAGCGGCGTGTCATACGCCGCTTCCTCGGGGGCGCGGCGATCAGGCACATCCAGGTTGGCGCCGCCATAGGGCAGCGGCCCGCCCCGCGTCGCGCAGCCGGCCAGCGCCAGCAGCGAGCACGCCGCGAACATCACGCCCGCACCGGCCCGTATGCGTCTGGTGATTATCCCGCAATTATCGCCGCGTGCCATGTCCGGTTCCCTGGGACCGTCCGGCGTGATCGCCGGGCGTGTTTCGTCTTGCGCCGCTGTCTCTAAGCGATGGATTGCCTTATGGGAAGTATCCCCTTCCACACTTTACCCATTCGCAACATTGGCTTCATCCAGCGCGGCGAGGTAAAGCGCGATGACCCGCCCGGCGGAAAATTCCTGCGCGACCATCGCGCGCCCGGCCTGCGCCATCGCCTGCCACTCCTCCGCGCCGCCCTGCGCCGCGCGCGCCATCGCCCCGGCCAGCCCCGCGCCATCGCGCGCCGGGGCGAGGAAGCCGTTGACCCCCTCGCGCACCAGATCGCGGCATCCGGGCACATCGGTCGTGACGATCGGCCGGCCCATCGCCGCCGCCTCCAGCAACACGCGCGACAGCCCCTCGCGATAGGATGGCAGCACGATCCAGTCGGCGTCTGCAATCACCGGGCGGATGTCGTCCTGCGGCGGACGGTGGTCCAGAATGCCCTCGGCCAGCCACCCGGCGACCTCGTCGGCGCCGATAGCGGTGCGATTCGCCACGCCGAGCGGACCGACCAGGGTAAAGCGGCTGCCCGGAAATTCCGCGCCGACGATCCGCGCAGCCGCGGCGAATTCGCGCACGCCCTTGTCCGCCAACAGACGCGCGATCAGCACGAAATGCGGGGGCTCACCATGGCGCGCACGCGGCGCCACGGCGAAATGGTCGAGGTCTATCCCCGATCCCGGCAGCAATCGCGCCTGCCCCGCGCTCACCAGCCGCTTGCCTACGAACAGCGCGCGATCATCGGCGTTCTGAAAAAACACCACCGGTGCGCGGGCAAACCCGCGCCGATAGAGCAAGCTGGCCACCAGCGTCAGCAGATTGCGCCGGATAAACGCCGTGCCCAGCCCCGACACATTGGGAAACGCCGGCACCCCCGCCAGCCCGGCGGCAAAGCTGCCATAGACATTGGGCTTGATCGTCCAGCTCAGCCAAGCCGCCGGGCGATGGCGGCGGATCAGGCGGTGCAGTCGCCACAAGGTGCGCAGATCGGCCAGCGGTGACAGGCTGGCGGGCTTCATCGGCACCACCGCGAACAAACATCCCATCGCGCGCAGCCGCGCCGCCCAAGCGTCATCATCGGGCGCCAGCGCCATCACGCGGTATCCCTGCGCCAGCAATGCCGCGATCAGGCGTCCGCGAAAATTGACCAGGTTCCACGCCTGATTGGCCGCAACCATAATCAAAGGTGGCATAATCAAAGGTGGCATGACCAGCGGCGCCGCAGAGGCAGGCCGCGCCACTCAGTACAGCCCAAAGACCGAGCGGTACGGCACCCATAGATAGGAAAACGTCGCCAGCGTCAGCCACACCACCTGAACGCTGGCCGCCACGCCCACTGCCAGCGCACGGACCGGCAGAATGCCGCCGCGCTTCACGCCCAGCAGGTCGATCAGGCTGCCGAACACCACCAGTTGTACGGGCGCGAAATATAGCGCGATCCGGTCCACCGCAGTCGACGACGGGCTGAGCAGCAGCGCTACCATCGCCGCCACATTGGCCAGCGCAAAGCCCAGCCAGATAATCCGCGCCCCGCCCTGGACCGAAAAATGCTTCCACCGCGCCAACAGCAGCAGCGAGGGCACCACATTCATCATCACGCGCACCGTCGCGCCGCCCGAATCATAGCCCTGATCGAGGTAGCCCGCCTGATAGAACCCCAGCCGCGAGGTCAGCAGATACGCCGCCACCGCCGCCAACACTGCCGACACGATCGCCACTGGCAACCGCGCCCCACGCAACAGCACCGGCAGGAAGAACAGCGCCGTCACCACCGAGCTGACATGCAGCATCGCCGCTGCCGCCAGCCGGGGCAGCGCCCCAGCCCGCCGCGCGCCATCGATCGAGGCGATGGCCAGCATCACCATGCCGATGGCCCCGGCCTGGCGCACATAACCCATCCCCACCACGATCAGCAGATATGGCACCGACGCTACGATCGCCAGCCACGGCTCACGCGTGGTCAGCGCCAGCCGCACGGTGCCGACCACGATCAGAAATGCGCATACGCCATTGGCGGCATAAATTCCGATCCCCGCCTTGGCCGACAGCCACAGGATCAGCGCGAACAGCGGATCGGTGATCGCGGCGGTCTCGGCCAACGTGCTTTGCCGGGCGAATTCGTACATGCCGTCATAGGTTTCCCAGTCGCCGCCGATCTCAAACCGTAGCGTTGCCAGCACGGTATAAAACAGCACGAAGCCGATCATCGCCAGCGAATGGCCGGCGCCCAGCCGAGTGGATTCCGGATCGCGGGTGAACAGCATCGCCATCGTCGCGGCAAAGCCAAACAGGAGCCAATACAGGATCATACCGCCCGCATCACCGGTCGGCCTCTCGCCACCATCTTATATCGGGCAGGCACGTGTCTGGAGAGACGCGAAAACTGTTGTTGTATGGTCAACGAAGCGCCTTTCTCGTGCCGCCGGCGCCAGCGCCAATCCGCCACGGGTCATGGCCGGCCCGCGAAAAATTGGCAAGCCGACAAATGGGGGGCCGAAAAATGGCAGGTGGTTTGGCCGGTCCGGCTGCCGGGTCAGCCCAGTCGCTTTGCCGGGACGCCGCCGTAAACCCCGCGCTCCGCGATACCGCGCGTCACCACGGCATTGGCGCCAACCACCACCCGGTCGGCGATATGGACACCGCGCGTCACTGTAACCTTGGCTCCCAGCCAGACATTGGCGCCGATGACAATGGGCGCGGTGACCAGACCCTGCGCGTCCAGCCCGTCCTCGCCGCCGTGGCGGTGGTCCTGATCGCGGATCGTCACATATTCGGCGATCAACGTGCCTGCGCCGATGCTGATCCGGTCCGAACAGATGATGACCGAGCCGCGACCGATGCGGGAATGGGCGCCGATCTGCAGTTGACCGCCGCATGCCTCAATCAAGGTGCCATCATCTATATAGGCGCCCGTCGCGATGGCGATGCTCCCTCCGTCGAAAGTACGCAGGCGCACGGCGCGACCAAACCGCACGGCGGGCGGGATGGCGATGCCCGGATAGGCCAGACGCAGATAGGCGCTGTACGCCCCGCTCCTCACCGCATGGTGCAGCCGACGGATCGCGGAAAACACCTTCCTCACGCAATCTTCTGCCTGACCTGACCCAGCAACTGGATGTTGCGCGGGTTGAACACCGTGGTGTTGATCCCGGTGGCGCGGTAAACCCGCCAGCAGCACCAGACGGTGCCCGATACCATTGAAACCGCGGTGGCGCAGGCGCCGCCAACCGCGCCATAGACCGGCACCAGCACCAGCCCGGCGATCACATTGATCCCCGCAATCAGCGCGAAGCTCTGGGTGGTGTAGATATGGTGCCCGGTCATATTGGCCACGCTGATGGCCAGCCCAAAGCCAGCGTTCACCGCTATGCCGCACCAGAGGATGACGAACACCGGCACCGATGCGCCGAAATCATGGCCGAACACCGCCGGAAACAACCAGCGACCCAGCACCACCAGCGGCACGCCCAGCACCACCGCGCCCCCGACCATGCCCCACGCCGACAGCAGCACCACCCGCGCCAAACCCTCATGATCCTGGCCGCCGTACAGGCGGGCGATCATCGGCACTGCCGCGGTGGCGACCACCGATGCGACCACGCCCACCATCTGGTTGGCGGCATCGGCAACGCGGTAAGTGCCCGCCGCCGCCGGCCCGGCCAGCCAGCCGACCATCAGCAACGCCAATTGGCCCTGCAACAGCCGCAGCCCCTCGCTCATCCCCATCGGCAAACAGGATTGCAGCCATTCGCGTGGGCGAAACACCGGCGTCGCGCGCACCAGTTCGGCGGGTCGCCGGCGCAGATAGGTCGCGATCAGCACCAGCATCGTCACCGCCGTGCTCGACACCTGCACCACCATCGCGCCGCGCGCCGCCACCCCGCCGGTGATACGCCACACCGCCAGAACCCCGCAGATAAAGAGCAGCGGGCGCAGGATCATCATCGGAGCCTGGCCGGAATGGACCCAGCCCAGCGCCATCAGCACCAGGCTGCGAAGCTTGCCGATCGCCACGATCGGGATAAGCACCACCCCCCAAACCATCGCCTGCAGATAGCCCGAGCCGACCGTGCTGCCCAGCACACCGAACCGCAGCAAAAATCCCGCCGCCACGATGGCCGAAAGCACCAGCACCGCGCGGTCGGCCCAGTACAGCAGGCCCCGCAATTCGCCCCATTGGCCATTGGCCTGCGCCCGCCCTGTCTCGCGCATGGCCAGCGTCGGCAGGCCGAACTCGGTGATTAAGCCGGCCAGTGTGGCGCTGGTCATCGCCAGCGCATAGACGCCGTAATTGGTCGCACCCATCAGCCGCGCCAGCATCACCCCGACCACAAAGGTCAGCCCAGTGCCCACTGCATATTGCATCGCCGTCGCCCGCGATGCGCGCAGAAATTGCCCGACGGCGGAAACACTCTTGCTCAAGCCCCGGTCCTGACTCAAACCGAAAACAGCAGGCGGCGATAGGCGTCCACCGCGCGCTGCACCGAAAATTGGGCCGCGCGGGTCCGTAACGCGCCGGAAACGGGCGGCGCGCGCAATAGCGCGCGCATCGCGCCGGCCAGCGCCTTGCGGTCACCCGCCGGCACGAGATTTCGCCAGCGGCCACCGCCCAACACCTCGGACAGGCCATGCCGGCACCGCGTCGAAATCACCGGCAGATCGCAATGCATCGCCTATACCAGCACATTCCCAAACCCTCATAGTCGGACGACAATACGAACATGTCGGCGCCCTTGTACCAGTCCCCCGGCGTCGCGGTAAAGCCGGAAAGCAGCACGCGTTCGGTCAGGCCCACGCTCTATCGGTCTCTCCAGCCCGCGCCCTTCATCGCCCCGTTCAGCGCAAACGCCGACGGTGAGGATCCGCTTGCCCCGCGCCGACCCCCAAACATCCGCCACGTCGGAGCAGAGCGGTCGGGGCATCGGTTTGACGAAGGTGGTCACCGTCTTCGGTGCCACATGCGTCAGTGTGGCGATCTCATCGGAGAGCCCGTGCGACACCCCGACGACGCCGTCGGCAAACCGATAACTCGCGCGCATCCCGGCACGCATCAGCGCCAGCCGGACCGGCTCGTCCGCAGCCGCCCGCAACCCTGCGCGAATATCCGCACCTGCGGCGGCAGCCGATCGAGAAGTTCCCCGATATACTCGGCCAAGACAAGACCGACATTGAACCCGCGGGCCAGAAATCCGGCCATTACATCGATTGTACGTCGTTCTGCACCGCCGGCCGGCATGGATGGAAATAAAAACTAACCCTTTGAGATAAAGCCGTAGTTTCCAGCTACAGCTATACTCCCCAAGTCGCCCCTAGCCGGTGACGCCGGTCATCGGCAAGCGAACTTATCGCGGCTGCGCCCGGATCGGCAATCGGCGCGGCGCGCTAAGGCTTGCGTGCGATGCCGATGAACTTTCCTTCGAATTCGGTAACGGCAAAGGGCACGCTCTTCTGTTCGATGAAGTCCCGAAATCCGAAATTGTCCTGGATGTCGTCGCAGATGAACACGCCCCCCCGCCCCAGCGCGGCCCATAGCAGGGGCAGCCCAAAACCGCGACCGGCGTAGGATTTGTCCGAATCGTAATGGCACAGGTCGATCGTCCCGCCCTGCAGCGCGATCGCCTTTTTCAGCCCATTGCGATCAGGCTGCGCCACCACGGTCCAGGGCGCGCGCAGCCTGTCGGGCACCACGATGCCCACGAACACCTCGTTATTGAGCTTGGGATAGGGCATATCGACGCTGACCAGTCGGGCGCCGGGGCGCCCATCCAGCGCGGCCAGGATGGCCAGGCTCGACCAGCCATAGGCCACCCCCGTCTCCACGATCCGCCGCGCGCCCGATACCTTCACCGCCGCATAAAGCAGGTTGATGTCGCCCGCACCGCCCATCACCACCGCCGCCGAGCGGGCGCACTCACCCGCCTCGGCCAGCAGCTCGGGGGACATGTGCGGGACCGCGCCCCGGCCTGCTTCCCCGCCGCCGTCCAACCCGATCGCGGCGAGCGCCTGACCCAAGTCGACTGCGAGGCCGGCCGCCCAGGCGGAGGCACGAATCGCTTCCTTCCGCGAATCGCGATGACCGCGCGTTTTACGCAAGGCGAGCGACGCGGCATGCGCCCAGAACGACGGCCGCCGCGCGAACCACGCCAGGGTCTTGAGCTTCTCGATCATTCAACGGATACCTTATGGTTCATATTGGGGAGCGCGGGGTTCACCCGTCGCGCCAGCCGACCGTGCGGGAGAGAAGCGGGAAGTGTCCTCACACCGCCTCCAGTAGCCGTACCCACGCACCGGCGACAACCGCAATATCGAACATCTCGGTCACGCGGGCCCGGCCCCGCGCCGCAATCCGCGCCCGCAATTCCGGCGCGTCGCGCAGTTCCAGCAGCGCATCGGCAAGCGCGCGCGCGTCGCCCGGCGGCACCATCCGCGCCGCGCCGGCGCCGCCCTCGACCTCCAGCAAACCGTCGACCGCCGAAAGGATGGTGGGGGCGCCCAGCGCCAGCGCCTCGGCCGCCGCGATCCCGAACGGCTCCCGTAGAGACGGGATACAGACGATATCGCAAGACTGGATGATCGCGAACATCTCGCCCTGACGGATCGAGCCGTGGAACCGAACCCCTGGTCCCAGCGCTAGTTCGCGCGCGCGCGCCTCCAGCACCGCGAGATAGGGCGTTGCTTCCCCGAAGAACGCGGCGCGGGGTTGCCAGCCGTGTTCGTCGCGCAATATCGCGAGCGCGCCCAGCAGGGCAAGATGACCTTTTTTGGGAATGAACCGCCCAGGCGTGACCAGCAGCATCTCACCCTGACCGGCGCCCAGACCGGCGCGGATACGGCCGCGCTCCTCGGCGTCGGGGGGCGGGGGAAACTTCTCAAAGGCGATGCCATTGTGGATCACCGCGATGTCGTGCCAGCCAAAGAACGCCCCGTAATCCATCGATACCGCGCGGGAAACCGCCACCTTGACGGTGGCACTACCCATGACCAGCCGCTCGATCAGGATGTTGAGCCGTGCGCGCGCGGTTTTCGGCGGGACCTGCAAATAACCTTCGGAATGCAACGTGATCACCGCGCGCGCGCCGGGTATCAGCGCGGCGACCAGCCTTGCATAGAAATTGCCGAAATACAGATGGCCCCAGAACAGTGTGAAGCCGCCGTCCCGCGCCACGCGCCACAGCGCCCACAGGTTGCGCGGCACCGACCAGCGATGCCCAAGCCTTAACTGATGCACAAGCACGCCGCGCGCGGCCAGCTCGTCCGCCAGCGTCTCGGGCCAGTCGAACAGGGCGGCGATCTCGATATCCGCGCCCAGCGCGCGCATCCGGGGCAGCAGATCCCCCAGCAATTGCTCGGCGCCGCCGCCCAGCCCGATGGTTTCAATGACGCACAGAATCCGGCGCGGAACGGGCGTCCTCACCGCATATCCGCCCAACGCGCCGCCAGCCACACGCGCTGCCGGCGGAACAGGTCCACGACCCCCGACACCGCCAGCGGCAGATGCGCCAGATCAGCCACTTCGTTGCGCGGCATGATCCGGTCGCTGGCCACGCAAAAGCCGTGGCGGGTAAGGAAGACGCGATCATAAACGCCCAGCATTTTTTGCGGCTGCCCGGCGTTGTGGAAGCCCCAAGGGAAGGCGAAACTCGCAACCGGGGCGCCCAGAACGCCTTCGAGCATGGCGCGCGCCTCGCGGGCCTCGACGATCATCGCCGCATCGCCCGCCTCGCGGTAATCGGTATGGTCCAGGCTGTGGCTGCCGATGGTCATGCCGGCGGCGGCCATCGTTTGCAGATCTTCGCCGGTGACGGTCCGCCACGGTGCTGGATCTTCCTGCGGGGCCAGCCTGTTGAGTTGAAAACGCGGCGGCGCGCCCTCTGCAAGGCAGTTCGCAATGATGAAGAACACCGCGCTCAGCCCCGCCTCGCGCAGCAGCGGCATCGCCACCTCGGCATTGTTGGCAAAACCGTCATCGAAGGTGATCAGCACATTCACCCGGCCCGTCACCATGCCGGTGATCGCGCCCGACTGGTCCATCGCCACCGGGTTGCAATGCGCCTTGAGCCAGGCGAGATGTGCGCGGAATTCTTCCGCCGGCACGCCATTGGCAAAGCGCAGCGGCGCGTGCTCGACATTGTGATACAGCAACACCTTCAGCCGGCCGCGATGATACCACAGCAGCAAGGCGGTGAGCGCCCGGATCAGCCGCGCCTTCATCGCCCAGTCCTCATCGGCCAACCAGCCGCAACACCCGGCGCGCAGCGGCGAAACCCGCCCCGGTCCGCCGGTATTCCGCGCCGAGATCGATCGTTTGCGCGCCAAGCGCCAGCTTGAACCGGGTGATGCCGTCAGCGCTGCCCGGCGGTGGCAGCCCGCCCAGATCATACCACACCCGGTTCGCGGCCTTCAGCGCGCCGACCAGCCGCCAGTGCACAGTGGCGCCCAGCAGCGGATCGGGCGGGCCATCGGACGCGCCGTGCAGGAAAATCGCGCTGTCCCCTGCCTCATAAGTCATCACGAAACATGCCGAGCCGCCATCCGCAGAAAACGCCGCCGCCAGCCGCCCGTCGCCTTTGGCAAACACCGCGCCGGCCTGGCTTGCACCAAACCCGGCCAGCGATCGCTCCCCCGCCATTGCATTATAGGCGGCCAGAAACCGCGCCACCACATCCGGATTGCGCTGGGCATCCCCCTGCCAGGTAACGCCGACCTCCTCGGCCTGCCTCAGCTTGCGCCGCGTATTGCCATTCATCGCGGCAAGCAGGGCCGGCTCGTCCAGCCTCAGATCGATCACCGCCGTCGCGGTGTTGAGCATCCGCGCGCCCCCGGTCAGCGGGTTGAACCCTATATCCGGCATCGCGGCAAAAGTGCCGGTCATATCGTGTAAAGTCACTTCACAAAGCGGACCACATGCCGCGCGCAATTCGCGTTCCAGCACCGCGCGTGCATCGGGTTCCGCCATGATCATCAGCACCCGCTGCAACGGCCCGTCGCGCCGGGTCATCACCCTCAACCCCGCATGCGGCCATGCGTCCCGCCAGCCCAGATGGCGGACATGCAGCCAGCCCCGCTCCAGAAAAATAGACCGGTACGCGCTCACGCGGCGACCCGGCGCAATACATAGGTGTTCCAGCCATTCGCCCACTCGGGCAGGCGCGACGATGCGGCGGCATTGATCACCTGTGTCACGGCCAGCTCGACCGCGGCGGCATCGGCGGCAATACTGGACGGCGTGGAGACATGGGTACGCAGCCCGCCATGCACCGGATCGACCATAAAGCCGCGCCCGCGCCAGAACCAGCCGCTGGTCAGCGCGCGGCCCGTCTGTACGATGCTCCTGCCCGCCGCGCGCAGAATGCGCCAAGCCTTGTGCGGAAGGTCGGCACCGGCCAGCATCGGCGGCTGAACCAGCTGCCGCGCATTGTGCGAGGAAATGATGATATGGCCGTCCGGCCTCGTCACCCGCGCCAATTCGGCCAATGCCCGCCGGCGGGCCTGATCGGTGGGCAGATAGTCGATGCCATTGAACGAAAACACCGCGAGGTCGAATTCGTCATCCCCCAGCATCGAGAGGTCGCTGGCATCGGCAACGATGAACTCATTGCCCGGAAAGCGGCGGCGGCAGGCTTCGACCATCGCCGGCGAGTAATCCGCGCCGAGATACCGCGCCGCCCCCGGCGCCAGATGCGCCGTGGTCCGGCCGCCGCCGACCCCCATATCGAGGATCGCCAGGCCAGGCCGCAGCAGCCCGGCCAGGGCTCTGCGTTCGGGCGGGAGCAGATCGGCCGATGCCGCGTAAAAAGTCACAACCGATTTATTCGAATAGACCTCAAGATTGTCCATGGGCAGCAACCTATATTTCGATGCGGATGCCGCACCTGCCCTTGAGGACTGAAAAACCGGTGCGATTCGGCGGGTTGGCATATGGCAGAACCGGTAAAGCCGCGCAATGCGTGCAAGCCGGGCGTCATCGCTCGCTTGCCGGCGCAGGGCGGCGTTTTACCCGTTTCGGCGAATTGCCATCCTGCGGCATCCCCCTTAAAGCCGCCCGCATGGAACAGGCGCGCATCACGATCATAGCCGAGCATAGCGCCGGGGGGTCCGCGCGGCGTGATCGGCCGCGCCGATCCGTGGGCGCCCCGCACCCGGCGCGGCGCCCATGTGCGGCATAGCCGGGCTGGTCTCAGCAGGCGCGGTCGACCCCGTCCTTGTCGAAGGCATGACGCTGCGTTTGCGCCATCGCGGGCCCGACGATGCCGGCCTGTGGCGCAGCGCCGATGGGCGCGCGGTGTTCGGCCACCGCCGGCTGGCGATCGTCGACCTGTCGCCCGCCGGGCATCAGCCAATGACCTCGGCCGATGGCGCGCTGGTGCTGTGTTACAATGGCGAGATCTACAACCATACCGCATTACGCGGGGAGCTTGAGCGCGCCGGGCAGGCGCCGCCGTGGCGGGGGCATAGCGATACCGAGACACTGCTGGCCGCGATCGCCGCCTGGGGGATCGAGCGCACGCTGGTTCGGGCCGAGGGGATGTTCGCGCTGGCGCTGTGGGATCAGGCGCGTGGGCATCTGATCCTGGCACGCGATCGGTTCGGCGAAAAACCGCTGTATGTGGGCGAAATCGGCGGGAAAATCGCCTTTGCGTCGGAACTGAAGGCACTGCGCGGGTTGCCGGGGTTTGCCGGACAGATTGATGGCGATGCGCTGCGCCATATGCTGGCGGTGGGCCATGTCGGGCAGGGGCAGAGCATCTGGCAGGGGATCGGCCAGGTCCGCCCGGGAAGCTGGCTCCGCATCGCGCCGGGCCAGAAGCTCGACCCGGCGGCGCAGACCCGGTACTACGATTATGCCGCCGTGGTCCATGCCGGAAACGACGAGCCGCTGAGCGATCCGCAAGACGCGCTCGATCAGTTGGAGGATGCGCTGGGCGGCGCGATTGCGCGCCAGCTGGCCGCCGATGTCCCCGTCGGCGTGTTCCTGTCCGGCGGGATCGACAGCTCGCTGGTTACGGCGCTGGCCACGCGCGCATCCAGCAGCCGGGTCAAGACCTATGCCATCGGGTTCACCGACGCCGCTTTTGACGAATCGCCGCATGCCCGCGCCGTCGCCGCGCATCTCGGCACCGATCACCACGAATTGCGCGTCACCGCCGCCGAGGCGCAAGCCGTGATCCCTTTGCTGGGCGGGATCTACGACGAACCGTTCGGCGATTCTTCGCAAATCCCCACCCTGATCGTCAGCCGCTTCGCCCGCGAGGCGGTGACCGTGGTGCTGACCGGGGATGCCGGCGACGAATTGTTCGGCGGCTACAACCGGCATCGGGCGCTGCCGGCGCTGTGGCGGCGCGCACAAATGTTGCCATCCCCGCTGGGCCGGATGGCGGCGGGGGCGGGGGCGATGCTGCCCCCTGCGCTGTGGAATGCGGCGCTGGGGATCGGCGCAAGGGGGCCGCGCCCGCCATTCCTGGGCCACAAGATCAGGCGCGCGCTGCAACGGATGGCTGGCGCCGGTTCGCTGGAGCAGCTCTACGCGCTGTTCATGGACGAATGGCAGGGCAGGGCATCGCCGGTCCCGGTTGCGCATCCCTTTGCCGGACCGATGCTGGCGGGCGCGGCATGGGGTGCAGGCCTGCCGCCGCCGACGCGGCTGATGCTAGCCGATGCGCTCGGCTATATGGTGGGGGACATTCTCACCAAGGTTGACCGGGCGGCGATGGCGGTCAGCCTGGAGACGCGGGTACCTTTTCTGGACCCAACCGTAGCCGCGCTGGCGGCGCGCATCCCGCTGGCGATGAAGTTTCAGGCGGGCGGCGGCAAGCATATCCTCCGACGAGCGCTCTATCGCCATGTGCCACGCGAGCTGGTCGATCGGCCAAAGGCGGGTTTCGCGATTCCCGTGGGCGCGTGGCTGCGCGGCGACCTCCGCGACTGGGCCGAAGATTTGCTGTCACCACGGGCTTTGGCGGAGAGCGGGCTGCTCGCCCCCGCCCCGATCCTGGCGCGCTGGACCGCGCATCTGGCGGGACGCGAGGATGCGACGCAGGCCTTGTGGAGCGTGTTGATGTTTCAGGCGTGGCAGCGCGCGGATCGCGCCGTCCGCTAAAGCCTGCGCCACACCGCTTCGCTAAACGAGGCACCGTCGAGTCGCACATCGCCCGGGCCGTACAATGGCTGATTCGCCTCCGCCCGTTCCGGCAGCCGCAGCACCGGTTCAAAACCTGCCGCCGCCGCCATGTCGCCAAAGCGGAAATGCACATGCCACAGCGCCAGCAGCCCGCCGGGCCGGACCAGCGCCGCAACGCCCGCCGCAAACGCCTCGGCGCGGGCAAAGGACAGGATGCCGTCGCACCGGGGCGGCCGCTCCGCCTGAAGGCCACCGTGGCGCATTACTGCCATGCACAGGACTGCGTCATAGGATTCCTGGGCCAGACCGGCGGGATCGGTGCACAGTTCGAACGCCATCGCGCTGTCGTCTTGTGCCGCCAGCCGCCGTTGCGCCCGCGCGATCGCGCGCGGGTTGATGTCAATCCCGGTGAGGCGCGCATGCGGCAAGGCCCGGCGCAGCGCAAACACCTCCTCGCCGCTCGAACAGCCATAGGACAGGATGTTCGGGCGCGGCAACTCCGCCAGCTGCGCGGCCAGAAACGCGAATATTTCGGGATACCGTTCAGCGTAGGTCGTGCCCGAAGGCTGCATCAGCATCCCCGGCGCATCCTGCTCGATCCGGACCAGCGCGCGGGTATGCGGATCGAACAGCCGCCGGCCGGTCAGCACCAGCTGCCGCAGACTTCCGATGCGCCGCAAACGGCTCCGCCAGAACTTTCTGACGCGCCTGCTCACGCCCCGCGCGGCCTGCTCACAGCAGATAACCATCGTATTTATCGGCCAGATATTCGTCCAGACACACGCGCCAGTCGCGCATCACATTGATCCCGCGCAAGTCGAGCTTCGTGGTCAGCAGGCGTTCGGAGGGCGGGCGCGGCGCGAAATATTCGGCGGCGAAGTGGTCGGAGCCAACTGGCGTCACCGCCACCTGGTCCGCCAGACCCAGAGCCTTCACCAGATATTGCGCCACTTCGAGCCGGCTGGTCACCCCCTGGCAGACCATATTGTACAAGCCCCAATATTCCGCGCCGATCAGCGCGGCGACCTGGCCTGCGAAATCGCGCGTATAGGTCGGCGTACCCAGCTTGTCGTCCACCACCTTCAGGTCACGCGCGCCGGCCTTGATCTGCGCCATCAGCTTCTGGATGAATTTCTTGTCCTTGTCCGGCCCGGCCCCCATCATCCAGCCGGCCCGGCACACCAGATAGCGCCGCGCATTCTCTATCACAAAGCGCTCACCCATATATTTGGAGCGCGCATAATGCCCCAGCGGATTGGGCTGATCCCAATCATCATAGGTTTCCTGCCGGCCGTCAAAGATCCCCGCCGTGCTGATATACAGCAGCGGGATATCCAGCGCATTGGCCAGCCACACCGCATTCTCCACCGGCAAAGTGTTGGTGGCATAGGCATCGGCGACGTTCTGCTCGCAATATTCGAGGCTGGTATAGGCACCGATGTGGAACAGGTAGTCGGGACGGAACGCCATCACCTGCCGCCGGTATTCGGTGCGGTCCCGAAAATCGAGATGGCTCAGCCACGCCGCGTTAACGTCCTTGTCGGTGCACATAATGTCATGGGTCTGGCCGAACACATGGTGGAACGCCTCGCCCAGCATGCCGCCGACGCCGGCCATGAATATCTTGGCTGTCATTATTGCTCCACCTTGCACGCTGCGTCTATTGCCGCCGCATATTGCCCGGCGATGGCGGTCAGCGAATATTTCGCGACCGCATCGACGCGCGCCGCCTCCCCTAGCCGCCGGCGCAGCGCGGGATCAAGCAGCAACCGCGTCAGCGCCGCCTCCCACTCGTCATCGCTGCGAACCAAAAGCCCGTTGACATCGTTACGGATCAACAGCGGCGTGGTTCCAACCTCGGTGGCCACACAGGGCAGCGCAAAAGCCATGTACTGAATCGCCTTGAGCCCCGATTTGCCCAGCACCCAATCGTCGATCGGCAGTGGATAGACCCCGATGTCTAAGGCCTGCAAATCGGCCACCTCGGCCTCGGCGGTCCAGCGGACAACCTCCAGATCGACGCCGGGCAGCGCGTAATCGAAATTGCCGATCACCCGCAGGCGGAACGGATGCCGCGCCGCCAACCGCTGAAACACGCCGCGCAACTGATCGAGATAGACCTTGCTGCTGAACGTCCCGGTCCAGCCGATCACCACCGTTTTGTCATTGGAATAGGGCGTCGCCGGCTGAAACCGGTCGGTATCGATCGACGACGAAATATAGGTGCAGGCACGCCGGCGATTGATCGCCAGGCAGAAGTCGTTGAGAAACGGCGAGCTGGTGATCACATGGTCGGCCCGCGAGATCAGCACCCGCGTCTTGCCGGTCCCCTTCAGCCAGCGCATCAGCGGATTGGGCGCATCGGTCCCGCCCGGCTGCTGATCGGTCAGGATATTATCCTCGACATCATAGATAAGCGCAAGCGCGAGGCGCCGCACCATCCGCTCGAACAGGCTGGTGCCGAACGGCGTCACCCACATGAACACATAGACCAGATCGTAGCGCGGCACCCGCAACAGATCGCGGCACCGCCGCAGATGCCCGCGCAGCACCCCGGAAATCTTGGCCAGCATATGCCCCGGCTCGTACACAACCCGCCACATCGCCGGGTCCATATAGCTGGAGACGGTGATCTCCCACCCGGCGGCGCGCCAATCGTCGAAATACTGCTCGTATTTCAGCCGCTGCCCCGCTGCGACACCCTGCGGGAACGGGCACAGCACCAGCATGCGTTTGGCGCCGTCGCTCACGCCAGCAAGCTGTCGTATATCGCGCGATAGGCAGCCGCGCCTGTCTCGACCGAAAAGTGCCGCAACGCCAGATCGCGGCAATGCGTCGCCGTCCCGGCCCGGTCGCACAGCGCCAGCAGCCGATCCACCGCCGCCTCCCGCGCCTCCGCCGTGAACTCCGCCAGAGCCACGCCGCCACCTTCGCGCTCAAGGATAAATTCCATATCCCCAACCCCGACATTGCCGAGGCACGGCACCCCGCAGCCGAGATATTCGGCCAGCTTGGTGGGCGCACTGGCGATCTTGGATGGCACCGGGCGGATGATCGCCGCCCCGGCATCCATCCGCCGGATCAGCGCGGGCACGTCGGCGTGATCGGCGGCGGTGATCTCCAACGCATCGGCCGCAATCCCCGCCGCCGCCGCCATCGCGCGCACCTTCGCTTGCTCGTGCCGGTTGACCACCAGCAGCCGTGCACCGGGGCGCTTCGCCGCAATCAGTGCAAAACAGGCCAGCACCTCATCGAACATATACCAGGTGCCGATCGAGCCGAGATACCCCAGCGTGAACGGGCCTTTGGTGGCCTTAGCCGGGCTGAACCGCGCCAGATCGGCGCAGGTGGGGATCACGGTGATCGGCGCCAAATGCTCCGCCCGCCGCTCCGCCAGCGCCAGCACCGACGGCAGCGAGGCCCGCGTCAGGGTGACAATCGCATCCGCCCCGCGCAGCACAACCCGCTCCAACCGCCGCACCACCCGGTATATCCGCGAAGCAGCCGGCCAGATCCCGCCATCAACGCGCTCCTCCGCCCACAGCCCACGCATATCGAACAGCAGCCGCGCGCCGGTCAACAGCTTGACGATCAGGCCGATCAAGGCCGGAATGTCGCTGCGCGCATGGACGATCCGCGCATTGTGCCGCGCCGCCAGCCACAGGCACAGCAGCGTGCCGGCACATAGATCGTACAGCGTCGCCGGCAACGTCGGTGTCTTGTGATAGGCCAACGGATGCCACACGATCCCCGCCGCCGTCAGCCGCGCCCGCAACGCATCGCGCCGCGCCACATCGCGCCAATCAGCGGGCTTCTCATAGCTGACCAGATGGAATGTGGCACCACCACTCAGTCGCTCCAGATAGGCGATTACCTGGCTCTGCCCCAGCGGCTCCAGCATCCCGTCATAGCTGATATAGAGCACCGCCGGCCCGGGCATCAGCCAGCCCCGGCCCGCGTGCCCACCGCGACCCAGAACGGCACCTCGTCGGAAAACCGCACGTTTTCCAGGCCGGCTGCGGCCATCATCGCGGCAATCTGCGCGCGGGTAAACCGCTGCTCCAGCCGCGTGCCCAGCCGGTCCAGCGCATCGGTGCGCATCGTATAGAAACTGGTCGAGCGATAGCTGGACAGCGGCCAATTGCCCACCGCCATCCCCGCCGCCTCGCCCAGCGCCGCGCCCCGCGCCAGCGGCCAATAGGCCAGCGCCGCGATCCCGCTGGTCACCGCCTTGCGCAGGCCGAACGGCAGTCGGCTGATCCCGCGCCGCGCCAGATCGCTCGCCCGCCAGATCGCGCGAAACCACAGCGGCCGGTTGTCGAACGCATAATAGAGGTACACCAGAAACGGCGCCCCCGGCTTCAGCCGCGACACGCAGGCCGCCAAGGCCGCCGCCGTATCGGGAATATGGTGCAGCACGCCCAAGGAGTAGCCGAAATCCTGGCTGCCCGGCGCCAAGGGAATTTCTGACACGCCGGCATGGTGGAACCGCGCCGCGCCGCTGCCGGCCAGTCGCCGCCGCGCCACGTCCAGCGCCTGCGCCGAGGCGTCAATGCAATGCAGCGTGCCCACCCGCTCCGCCACGCCCGCCGCCCAGCGCCCCGATCCGCAGCCGAGATCGAAACCCTCCGCCCCGGCGGGCAGGCTGTCCCACGGGAATATCGCAAAATACCGCTCGAACAGCGCGCGCCATTCGGCAGGATCGAGCGCGGTCTGATCGAATGCGGCCCATTCCTCACCAAACCCGGCCACCGTCAACGGATCGATATTGGCCGGCATGTCAGACGAGCGTATGTCAGAAGGATTGGGGCATGACGCCTGTGGGGGGACCTCTGTCGGGTGCATTATTCACTCTGCCAGCGGCGCGATAGGGCCAAGGCGGCGCTGATAGCGCCCGCCAAGCCGCTTTGCAAAAACAATAAGTTCACTTGCGCAGAAGATTTGGCACCGCTGTGGCGGCGAACCCCGCCAAATTGCGGATTGCGAAAAACGGCCTCCTCGCATAGGAGCTGCGACCAAGAAACCGCAGGCTCCGGACCCGTCCACGCCGCCGCGGCGCACAGAATTCTGGAAGTCGATGCCCAACGACCTGCGCTTCTACCGGCGGAGCCACTGGCGAAGCCCCCTTTTCCAGCTGTTGCTGGGCGTGCTGGTATGCGTGGCGTTTCCGCTTATCGTCGAGACGCTGAACCTGCCGCAAAGCTGGCACGAGCCGGAGGCGCGGCACACCGCAGTCGCCTCGCTCTGCGCGCTGCTGCTGGGGTTTCTGCTCCACCGTAACGTCGGGCAATTGCCGGGGACGCAGGAAAGCTCGGGGATCATGCCCAGCTATCTGATATCCTTCGGCATCGCGCTAACCGCGATCCTGCTGATGCGGATATCCTATTCGCGCGGCATCCTGATCCTGGGTTTCCTGCTGACGATTACGTGGTTTTTCCTGATGTATGTCGTGACCCAGCGCCGCACCAACCTGTCGCTGGGCATCGTGCGCGGCGGCAATGTCGATATGTTCGACGATATGCAGGGGGTGGAGACGCGCGACCTGAAGCTCGGCGAATGGCCCCAGGATATCGACGCGGTCGCCGCCGATTTCCGGCAGGATCATTCGGATGCGTGGCAGGCGCGGCTGGCCGATTTCGTGCTGGCGGGCATCCCGGTCTATCATTCCAAGGAGTTGTGCGAATCGCTGACCGGCCGCACCGAGCTTGAGCATCTCTCGGAGAATGATTTCGGCGCGCTGGGCCCGCAATCCTCGCTGCTGTTCACCAAATCGCTGATCGACCGGACCGTGGCGCTGCCCGCGCTGCTGTTCCTGCTGCCGCTGTTAGTGGTGGCGGGGCTGGCGATCCGGTTCGATTCGCGGGGGCCGGCGCTGTTTCGCCAGCCGCGCGTCGGGTATCGCGGCAAGGCGTTCACAGTGTACAAATTCCGCACCATGGTCACCGAAAAGCCGGCCACGCAATCCGCTGATATCGGACGCTTTATGACGCGCGAAAACGATCAGCGCATCACAAAACTGGGCGCTCTGCTGCGCCGCAGCCGGATCGACGAGCTGCCCCAGATCATCAACATCCTGCGCGGCGAGATGAGCTGGATCGGGCCCCGGCCAGAGGCGGCGGCGCTGTCCGAATGGTATCAGGAATCGATCCCGTTCTATCGCTACCGCTATGTCGTGCGCCCCGGCATCACCGGCTGGGCGCAGGTGAATCAGGGGCATGTGACCTCGGTTTCGGACGTAACCACCAAACTTCAGTTCGATTTCTATTATATACGTAACTTTTCGCTATGGCTCGATCTGCTAATCGTCGCCAAGACGATCAAGACTATGCTGACGGGGTTCGGGCACCGATGACCAATGCGAAACAGGATATCCGCGTAATCGTGGTGGGGCTGGGCTATGTCGGGTTGCCGTTGGCGGTGGTTCTGGCGGGCAAGTTCGATACCATCGGCCTCGACGTGAACCAGAAACGTATCGCCGAGCTGGAAACCGGCCACGACCGCACCGGCGAAATTAACGCCGAGCGGATGAAGGCCAGTACCCTCACCCTGACCGGCGATCCCGCCGCCTGCCCGCCGGCCGATTTCTACATCGTCACTGTGCCCACCCCGATCGACGCCGCGAACCGCCCCGATCTCGGTATGGTCGAGGCGGCCAGCCGCACCGTCGCCGCGATGCTGCCCGCCGCGCGCGCGGACGGACGCGTGCCGGTGGTGGTGTACGAAAGCACCGTATACCCCGGCGTTACCGAGGATATTTGCGCGCCGATCCTTGAGGCTGGATCGGGGCTCGTCTGTGGGCGCGATTTCTTCCTCGGCTACAGCCCGGAGCGCATCAATCCCGGCGACCGTGAGCATACGGTGGACAAGATCACCAAGGTCGTCTCGGGCCAGACCCCCGAAATCCTCGAACGGGTCGCGGCCCTATATGGCGCGATCACCACCGGCGGCGTGTTCCGCGCCGCCTCGATCAAGGCCGCAGAGGCCGCCAAAGTCATCGAAAACGCCCAGCGCGACATCAACATCGCCTTTATGAACGAGATCGCGCAGATTTTTGCCGGGCTCGACATTTCGGTATGGGACGTGCTGGCGGCGGCCCGCACCAAGTGGAACTTCCTGCCCTTCGCGCCGGGTCTGGTTGGGGGGCATTGCATCGGGGTGGACCCGTATTATCTCTCACACCGCGCGCAGCAATTGGGCATCGACCCGCGCGTGATCCTCGCGGGGCGCGGCATCAATGATGCAATGGCGGGCTGGGTGGCAAAGCAATTGCACAGCGCGCGCGGCGATAAGCCGGGCAGCGTGCTGATGCTGGGCCTGACCTTCAAGGAGGACATCCCCGACCTGCGCAATTCCAAGGTCGCCGATCTGATCACCGCGCTGGGCCGGCTGGGGCACGGCGTGCGCGTCCACGATCCGCACGCCGATACGGCCGAGGCGATGCACGAATATGGCATCCCGGTGGTCGCCGATGCGCTGTCGCAGACGTATGATATGGTTGTGCTGGCGGTGCCGCATGCCGAATATCTGGCGATGGGCGGCGCCGATCTGCGGGGCCGGCTCAATCCGGGCGGCACTCTGGCTGATCTGAAGGGCGTGCTGGGCAAAGCTGCCGACTGGACGTTATAGGTTCGCCGCGCGAATTGGGGCTCCCGTTTTCGGCGTGTTACTATAGAGCCGCTGAGATCATGCGCACCGTCATCGTCATTGCGAGCCTAGCGAAGCAACCCGGCAGCCGCGCCCGGGCCTCGGGTTGCCACGCCATGATCGCCACGGCCGTCCGCGCGCCGCGCATCGCATGAGCGCGGTCGCCGCCCAGACCCGATCCGCCCGCCGAAGCTGGCAGGACCGTGCCGCCTTCGCCGCGGCGCTGGCGGCGATGCTGCTGGCGGCGCCGGCCTTGCGGGTGATCCCGATCCGTTATCTGCTGGCACCGCTGGGGCGGCAAATCGGCGCGGTCGCCTGCGCGCCGCTGACCAACCGGCGGCAATGGTATCGCGCGCGGCTGATCCGGCGGTCGATCGCGCGCGCCGCCAAAGTCACGCCGTTGCGCAACAATTGCCTGCCCCAGGCGCTGGCCGGCGCGCTGCTGTGCCGGATACTGCGCGTGCCGGCGGCGGCGCATCTGGGGGTCCGGCTGGAGCCTGATGGCGAACTTGCCGCGCATGCGTGGCTCTGCGCCGGGCCGGTAGCGATCACCGGCGGCAGCGGTTTTGACGAATACACGGCTGTCGCCTGCTTCCTCAGCCCCGTCGCAGCCACCGCCGAAACCGCATATGCTCCATATGGCTGAGCCCGCTGCCGAGCCGATGGCCCCGGCGATGCGCGCCTATCTCGCGTCGCTGCTGGCGATGGGGGGCGGGCGGATCGCGCGGCTAGGCACGCTGGTGGTGATCGGTGCGCTGGTCGAGGGGTTTGGCATCATGCTGATCGTGCCGTTGCTCGGGCTGGTGTTTGCGGGCGGTTCGGCGCGGGGAGAAATGGGCGGCCGGTTGGGAGCGATCACCCGGCCACTCCTTGCCCATTTCGGGCGCGGCTGGGGGCTGGCGGTGTTGCTCGCGCTGTTTTGCCTGCTGGCGATAACGCGCGGTGCGGTGCTGTGGCGGCGCGACCTGGGGCTGATGACGCTGTCCAGTGAGCTGGTTGATCGCTGGCGCGGGCGGATGATCAGCGCGCTGGCCAGGGCCAGCTGGCGCCGTTCGCGGGAGCTGTCGCGCGGCCATGTCGAGTTTTCGATCAACAGCGATGTCAGCCGTTTAGCCATGGGCAGCGACCGCATCCTGCGCGGCATCGTCGCGGCGATTCAGCTGGTGGTGCAGGTCGGCGTGGCGATTGCCCTGTCGCCCACGCTGGCGCTTGCGGCGCTGGTGCTGCTGTTGCCGGCCATCCCGATCGGGCTTAGAATGATGCGCGCCGCGCACCGTTTCGGCGGCGATCTGACCCGGCAGGGCGGGCGCCGTCACAACGCCCTTACCGAGTTTATGGCCGGGCTTAAGTTGGCCAAGGCGCATGATGCGCAGGGGCGCTATGCCGACGAATTCACCGCGCTCAGCACCGCGATGCGTCAGCGCACGATCGCGTTCAGCAGCGCGCAGATGCGAGGGGCCCAGGCCTATCAGATCGTCGCCGCGCTGCTGGCGGTAGTGGTGTTGATGGTGGGCATGCTGTGGCTGCACCTGCCCCCGGCGGTAACCTCCGCGGTACTGCTGCTGTTCGCGCGGCTGCCCGCGCCGGTGATGCTGCTGGCGCAGGGCGGGCAGGCGCTGGGCACCATGCTGCCCGCTGTCAGCAACCTGGTCGCGCTGGAAAGCGATCTGACGCAGGACACCCCCGCCCCGTCCCCACCCACCGCCACCGCCGCCAATACTGCGCCGCTGACCACCGGGCCTGCCGCGCTGCGCCTGTCGGGGATCAGCTTTCGTCACCATCCCCAAGGCGCGCCGGTGTTGCAAGACATCGATCTGACGCTGGGCGCGGGCGAGGTCGCGGCGCTGATCGGCGTATCGGGTGGCGGCAAGACCACGCTCGCCGACATCATGATCGGCCTGACCGCGCCCGACACCGGCACGCTGTCCATCGACGGCGACGTGGTCACCGGGCCCGAGGCATTGGCCCGCTGGCGCCGCCAGATCGGTTATGTGCCGCAGGACCCGTTCCTGTTCGACGACACATTGCGCGCCAACCTGACCTGGGCCGCCCCCGATGCGGGCGACGATGCGCTGTGGCAAGCGCTCACCGCCGCCGAGGCCGATGGCTTTGTGCGCGCCATGCCCGAGGGCCTGTCCACCCGCGCCGGCGATCGCGGCTCGCGCCTGTCGGGCGGCGAGCGTCAGCGGATCTGTCTGGCCCGCGCACTGCTGCGCCGGCCCCGCCTGCTGGTGCTGGATGAGGCGACCAGCGCGCTGGATGCGGAAGTCGAGGGTCGGCTGCTGGAGACGCTGGCCCGGCTGCGCGGCGCGACCACGATGGTGATGATTACCCACCGCCTTCCCGTCAGCTTCGCCGTCGATCAGGTCTGGCGGCTCGAAAACGGGCGGATCGCCAGATGAGCCGCGCGCTGAAACTGACTCTGCTGGCGATGGTCTTCCCCCATGGCAGCCATGCGGCGGCACCAGACCCCGCCACGCTGGGCGAGGCCGAGTGGCTGGAGATCGACCGCATGGCGCGTGAGCACCGCTTGCGCCCGCTGCTGCATGCCAGCGGTGCGGCCGGACGCTGGAACACGCCTGCGCCGATTTGCGCAGCGTGGCAGGCGGCCTATCGCCGGGCCGCGCTGATCGCGCTGCGCCAACGCGCCGACCTGATCCGCATCGCGCGCCTGCTGGACGGGGCGGGGATCGCCGGCAGCGCGCTGAAGGGCGGCAGTTTCGTATGGGAAGCGTGGTTCGATCCGGCGCTGCGCCCGATGCGCGATCTCGATATCCTGCTCGGCGAGGCCGACGCCAACCGCGCCTATCACCTGCTGCGCGAGGCGGGGTATCGCGGCCCCGAGAACCCGGAACTGGATGGCGAAAAGCACTTGCCGGCGCTGTTTGGCGGCGCGCCTGGGCAGGCGGTGGAGTTGCACCTGTACCTGTTCGCCACCTACGCCCCGGCGCAGGCTTTGCGCGAAGCGGCATTCCGTGCGGCGGCCACCGCACAGCCCCGCGTGCTGGCGGGCATCGGGCCAGGCGCGATCACCGGCTTTTCGGCCACTGCCACGCTGATCCATATCATCATCCACGCGGTGCTCGATCACAAGCTCAACAATGGCCCGCTGCTGCTGCTCGATCTGGAGGAATTGATCGCGCATGGCGAGATCGACTGGGCGGAGTTCTGGCAGATGGCCGCATCGATCGGCGCGGTGCGGTCGTGCCAATTGGCGCTGGCGCTGGCGCAGCACTGGCACCGGGGCGAGGCGGCGCTCTGCATCGACTGGCTGGGCCATACGCCCGACCGGCTGAGCGTCGATCTGCTCGACAAGGCCGGGGCGATGATGCTGATCGCGATGGAGCAGCGCAGCGAATTGGGCTGGCCGGCGATGTTATTGGCGGCGCGGCGGGGGGAGCGGCGGGCGTGGCTGCGCGCGTTCTTGGGTCGCGGTTGGGCCAAATCGCGCGAGCCCGCGCCGGCTGATCGTGATGCCAGCGGCTCGCAGCAACCGGCCGTGGGCGCCGTGCAGTCGCTGCTGACCGCCGCGCAGACCTCGCTGCAATATTTGCGCACGATGATTGCCGCACCGGGGCGCCGGCATATCGGCGATTCGGTCGCGGTGGCCAACTGGCTTCAGGGCGAATAAGCGCGGCGGAATCGCGGGCGTCGGCTTAGAGCATCGTGCCAAAAGGTGAGTACCGGTTTTTGGCAATAAACGATGCGAAAACAAAGACTCCAGAGCAAGATTCGATTCTGTTTTATCGCATCTTGCTCTAGCCCGGTTCAGCCAGGGATGCGCACCCACGCTCGCCCAAACGCGGCAACCCCGCCGGCCCAAACGCAACAAGGCCGGCACACTGGCCGGCCTTGCGTAGCAAATTACCTGTAATCGGAGATTACGGGCTGGTCGGGGTCGAATGGCTGCTCGACGCACCAGCAGCAACCGCGCCCAACGCAGCGGCCAGCAGACCAAGCGCCAACCAACCGCCGCCACCGCCACTGTGCGTGGCGGTACCCGCACCGGCAGTGCCACTGTCGCCATCGGCAACGCTGGCGCCAACACGGCTCGAAACTTCGTGCCGATCGGCAGCGGCGGCAAGCGAAGGCGCAGCGGCCATCAGCGCCGCGCTAGCAATCAGCAGAGCCTTTACGATACGCATAGAATTAACTCCATTAATTCGGAAGTGATCTTGAGCTTGGCAGCGTCCTGCCACAACCCCTTATGGCTGACAAGCCTAATAAATGCAAAACGCTGGTTAATAACCGCCGGGATGGAGGCAATTGGGGAATTTACACAGGTTCCGCCGCTGGCCGGAAACAGTATCTTGCCAGCCGCTGCGCATCGGGTGAATGTCACGCCAATGACATATTCCGAAACCCCCGCCCCGCCGCCCGCGCCGCACCCTGCGCCTCACCCTGCGCCCCCGCATTCTGGCACCACGATCTTCGAATATATGTCGCGGCGGTGTCAGGACCTGGGTGCGATAAACCTGGGTCAGGGCTTCCCCGATCTGCCCGAACCGGCCGAGTTGATCAAATCGGCGCGCGCCGCGCTGAGCGGCCACAGCAATCAATATCCGCCGATGCGCGGCCTGCCCGAGCTGCGCCGCGCCATCGCCGGTTATTACGCCCAAACCCAAGGCCTCAGCGTGAGCGATGACGAGATCATCGTCACCTCGGGCGGGACCGAGGCGCTGGCCAGCACTATCCTTGCGCTGGTGGCGCCCGGCGACGAGGTGATCCTGGTCCAGCCGCTCTACGATGCCTACCTCCCGCTGGTGGAGCGCGCCGGCGGGATCGCCCGCTATATCAGCCTCACCCCGCCCGACTGGCGCCTGCCGCTCGCTGCGTTGGCGGCGGCGATCACGCCGCGCACCCGCCTGATTATCGTCAACACCCCCAACAACCCCACCGGCACGCTGATCGATGCCGGCACCCTGACGGCGATCGGTGACCTCTGCGAGGCCCATGACCTGTTGCTGATCTGCGACGAAGTGTGGGAGGGCATGGTGCTGGGCACCGCGCGCCACGTTTCGCCGCTGACCATCCCGCGCCTGCGCCACCGCGCGGTAAAGATCGGCTCGGCCGGCAAAATCTTCTCGCTGACCGGGTGGAAGGTCGGGTGGACGGTGGCGTCCCCCGCGCTCTCGGCCCGAATCGCGGCCCGACATCAGTTCCTGACCTTCACCACCGCCACCCCGCTGCAATGGGCGGTCGCGGAAGGTCTGGCCCTGCCCCCGGCATGGCACGACGCGCACCGTGCCCGCTATGCCGCCGGGCGCGAAAGGCTGACGCGCGGATTGCAAGCGGCAGGCTATGCGCTGCTCCCCGCCGACGCGACGTGGTTCGTCACCATAGACCTCGCCGCCTCCGGCCTCCCGGCGGACGACCGCGCGATCAGCGAGGGCATGCTGGCGGCCGGGGTCGGCAGCATCCCGGTCAGCGCCTTCTACGCCGCTGCGCCCGAGACCGGCTACCTGCGCCTGTGCTTCGCCAAGCAGGACGCGACGCTCGACGCCGCAATCACCCGGCTCGCGGCATTCCGCGCCGGGATCGAAGGCGGCGCGGCCACGTAATTCATTCAATCGCCGTTCAGCCACCGGGCCCTAGGCACCACATATCATTGGTGTAATGTGCCGTGATGTAGTGGGTCTGGGGCATTCGGGGAACCGCACTTTACGAAAGGGCAAGCGCATGCGTGGCGGAATCTCGACCGGGACATTGATACAGCGGGCGGCACTATGGCTGCGGCTGGCCTTTGCGGGCCTTGCGCTGACTGCGCTGGCGGCCTGCGCCGACACACTGGACACCAGGGTCACACGGTTTCAATCGGCGCTCCCTGCGCCCGCCGGGCAAAGCTTCGCCATACTGCCCGATGATCCCGCGATGGCCGGCGGGATCGAATTTGGCGAATACGCCAACGGCGTCGCGGCTCATCTGGCCCGGCTGGGTTACGTGCCGGCCTCCTCGCCCGACACCGCCAACCTCATCGTCCACTTCGGCTACGGCGTCGACAAGGGCCGTGAACATGTCGAGTCGAATGGCTTCTACGACCCGTTCTGGGGCCCGTGGCACGGTTATCGCGGTTTTGGCGGAGCCTATTACGGCGGCGGGTTCGGCGGGTTCGGCGGCTATTACGGGCGCGGCTTTATCGGGCATGGCGCGTGGGGTTATGGCTGGTACGATCCGTGGTTCGGCGGCGAAAGCTATACCATCTACACCAGCGGCATCACGATGAAGATAGACAGCCACGACGGCAAACGCCTCTTCGAAGGCCGCGCCACGGCCGCCTCCACCTCGAACCACCTGCCGTACCTGGTGCCGAACCTGACCGAGGCTTTGTTCACCGGCTTCCCCGGCAATTCGGGTGAGACGGTGCGGATCACGGTCGCGCCGGAGAAGATGGCGCATCACTGACGGGTGAGGACAGGTTGGCGACTGAGGACAGACTGGCGGCTGAGGACAGGTTGCGAGCGGGTCACGCCCTCGCAACCTGCCTCCCGGTCACAGGCCCGCCGCGCCGCCGGTCGAGCCGAACCCGCCGGCCCCCCGCGTGGTATCGTCCAGCGCATCGACCTCGGCCCACACCCCGCGCTCCACCGGCGCCAGCACCAGCTGCGCCACCCGGTCGCCCCGCGCCACCGCAAAAACCTCGGCACCAAGGTTGATCAGGATCACCTTGAGCTCGCCGCGATAATCCGAATCCACGGTCCCCGGCGCATTGGGCACCGAAATCCCGTATTTGAGCGCCAGCCCCGACCTTGGCCGCACCTGAATCTCGAACCCCGGCGGGATGCCCAGCGCGAGGCCCGTCGCCACCGCATGCCGCGCGCCGGGCAGCAGCAGCACATCCTCAGCCGAGACCACGTCCATCCCCGCCGCGCCATCACTGGCATAGAACGGCAGCACCAGCCCTTCGCCATGCGGCAGGCGGCGAACCTGCACCGTCACGTCACCCCCCGAACCACTACCGGAGCGCATCGGCGATCCTGTCCACCAGAGCCGCCGCGACGGCGTCCTTGTCCATCTCGGGCAGGCTCTCGACACCCGATTCGCGGCAGATATGCACCGTATTGCGGGAGCCCCCCATCACGTCACCCGACACATCATTGGCGATGATCCAGTCCGCGCCCTTGCGCAGCCGCTTGGCGGCAGCATGCGCCAGCACATCCTCGGTCTCGGCGGCAAAGCCGATCAGCAATGCGGGGCGCGCCGCACTCACCGCCAGCCCGGCCAGAATATCGGGGTTCTGCACCAGCAGCAGATTGTCGATCTCCAACCCGTCCACCTTCTTGCGCTTCTGCGGCGAGACCTTATCCATCCGCCAATCGGCCACCGCCGCGACCATCACCGCCACATCCGCCGGCAGCGCCGCCGTCACCGCCGCCGCCATCTGCCGCGCCGTCTCCACCGCCACGACGTCCACGCCCTTCGGCGCATCCAGAGCCACCGGCCCCGACACCAAAGTTACCCGCGCGCCCTGCTTGGCCGCCGCCGCCGCAATCGCATAGCCCTGCCGCCCCGAAGAGCGGTTAGCGATATAGCGCACCGGATCGATCGGCTCATGCGTCGGCCCGGCAGTCACCAGCACATGCCGCCCCGCCAACCTTCCCGGCTCACCCAGCATCGCGCCAATCGCCGCCAGCACCGCCTCAGGCTCAGGCAAGCGCCCCAGCCCGTATTCGCCGCAAGCCATCGCGCCCTCGTCGGGCTCCATCACCGTCACGCCATCGCTGCGCAGGGTCGCCACATTGCGCTGTGTCGCGGCATGCTGCCACATCCGCACATTCATCGAAGGCAGCGCCAACACGCGCTTGTCCGTCGCCAGCAGCAGCGTCGCCGCCAGATCGTCGGCGATGCCGGCGGCCATGCGCGCCAGCAGATCGGCGGTGGCGGGGCATACCACCACCAGATCGGCGGCTCGGGACAGCTGGATATGCCCCATCTCCGCCTCGTTCTTCAGATCCCATAGCGTCGTGTGAACCGGATTCTCGGACAAAGCCGCCAGCGTCATCGCGGTGATGAACTTGGCCCCGCCCTCGGTCAGTACGCAGGTAACCTCGCCGCCCGCCTTGCGGATCAGCCGGATCAGCTCGCACGCCTTATAGGCCGCGATGCCGCCGCCGACGATCAGGAGGATACGTTTGCCATGCATGGGGCGAGTGTTTGCCTTGGGGGGAGGCGGAAGGAAAGAGCTAAGGTGCGAGGGCCATCGCGCAGCTGTGGGCGAGATTATCCCCGATACCGTTCGCGCCGGATTTTGATACATCAGAAATCTGGTTATCGCGTTGGCGATTGTATAGATTGCAAACACGGCTTGATATGGGTTAGCGGCCTACGAAAGCGCCAAGTCAGAGGCACCAATGAGTCGATGGGCTTAACCGTAGGCTCTTCATGCTGCGATAGCTCAACTGGATAGAGCGTTGGATTGCTAATCCGGAGGTTGTAGGTTCGAGCCCTACACGCCTCCGGATTCGCCGCCGTCCGTCGGCTTAGCCTTCGCGACCTTCTTCAGCCGATCGTCCCAGCGGGCTTCTGTGGGCTGATTCTACTTTTGAATGGCTTTACAAAGACGTAAGTCCTAAGTCTGCTGAGCGTTTCGCCTTTAACACAGGAGGCTTCTGCTTTGGAATTTGCCGGGGGCGCGAGGGCGATGGCCCTCGCACTTTTCCGCCTCTCAACCCTTCCCCAACCCAGCCCGCACCAGCGAACGCGCGCTCATCGGCGCAAACGCCAGCCCCACGAACAGCGCCGGGGCAATCACCGCGCCCCAATAAAAATTGTCGTTCCGCCCAGCGACCATAAAGGCCGCACCATACCCCAGGAACAGCAGCGCCCCAAAACTCCCCGCCGCCGAACGCCACCCGCCCCAGCCGAGCAGCATCAGCATCACCAGCGGCCCGGCGATCCAATGCGGCAGGAACCGCAGATTGCTGGACAGCACCACGTTGGACAGGAACCCGCCCAGCCCGCGCATCGCCAGCCAGCTTGGCCCCATGACATCGCTTGGCAGCACCTGCGCCGCGATGAGATGCAGATGCCACGCCAGTCCTGCGGCAAACATCACGATCAGCGCGCCCCACGCCGCCGCCTCGCCCTTCGCCCCGCGCCACAACGCATAAGCCGCCATCAACAGCACAAACGCCACCGCATGCTCCCGGATCGCCAAGGCCAAAGCCGCCGCCAGCCAAGCCGCGCCCCATTTGCCCCGCCCCGGCCGGTGCAACCCAAACGCCAGCGCCAACAACATCCCCGCCCAAAGCTCATGCAGCACGAAATAATACCGGTTGAGCCCCAGCGAGGCCCCCAGAAACATCAGCGCAGTGCCGAACAGGCGCTGGCTCTCGCTGCACCCCTCCTCGGCCAGCCGCCTCCACCACGCCCACACCGTGCCTAGCATCAACAGCACCGCCATCAGCATCGCGACCGGCGCCATCTCGGCCCCGTTCACGTCCATCGCGGCATCAAGATAGGCCAGCGTCGGCAATCGCACCGCCAGCCCCGGCCGCACCGGATAGGCCGCACGGCGGTGCTCACCGACGATGAAGTGGTAATAATACTCGCCGTGTTTGATGCGCGCGATGGCCACATCATAGAGCTTCAGGTCATCGTCGCGCGGGCGCTCCTTCGCGGCGGCATTATCGATCCGCAGCGCAGCGGGCTTGGCGACCTCGCCCTTGCCCACGGTCAGCGGCACCAGCGCGGATGCGGCCAGCAGCGCCAGCGCCGCCGCCAGCAACGCCATCGCCCGCCCGCGCGGCCATGCGGCAAACCGGTCCCACGCGGGCATTAACCCAGATGCATCACCGCCCATACCATTCCCCCCCCGATCAGCGCCGCGACGCCATAGCCCAGCGCGCGCCAGCCCTGATGCTCCCAGATCAGGCGCACCTGCGGCAAAGGCGGCGCATCGGGCGCGCCGCCGCGCGGCGGAAACGCCTCCTCCACCCGCGCCAGCAACGCGGGCAGCGCCATCAGCCGGCGCAAGCCGCCGCGCAATCCGTCCGCCAAAGCCGCCTCCGGGCCCAGCTCATCGCGCATCCAGCCCGAGACGAACGGCCCCGCCACATCCCACATGTTGATCGTGGGATCGAGCGCGGTGGCCAGCCCCTCGACCATTACCATCGTCTTTTGCAGCAACAGCAGATGCGGCTGGACGGCCATGTCGAAATCGCGGGTGATCGCGAACAGCCCGTCGAGCATCTGCCCGACCGAGAGTTCGGCCACCGGCTTGCCGCGCATCGGCTCTCCCACCGCGCGCAGCGCGGTCGCGAATTCGGCCTGCGAGTGATAGGCCGGCACGTATTGCGCTTCGAAATGGATCTCGGCCACCCGCGCGTAATTGCCGGTAGTCAGCCCGTGCAGGATCTCGCCCAGCCACACCCGCGCCCGCCGGTCGATCCGACCCATGATCCCGAAATCGATAGCGACGATGGTGCCATCCGCCTCGATCAGCAGGTTGCCCTGATGCATGTCGGCATGGAAATAGCCATGCTCGATCGCCTGGCTCAGGAATGCCAGCACCAGCCGCCGCGCCATCAGCGGCAGGTCGTGCCCGGCGGCGCGCAACGCGTCCAGATCGCTGATCTTGATCCCGTCGATCCATTCCAGCGTCATCACCCGGCCGCAGGTCCGGTCCCAATCGATGGCCGGAATCCGATACCCCGGCACCGCGCCGACCATCCCGGCCAGCTCGGAGGCGGAGGCAGCCTCGCGCCGCAGGTCGAGTTCGCGCAGGGTCCAGCGCTTGAAATTGGCCACCACCAACCGGGGGCGCAGCCGCGTCGCCTCGCCGCCCAGCGCCTCCAGATGCGCAGCGGCCCATTCATAGGTCACGATGTCGCGCGCGAACCGCTCGGCGATGCCGGGACGGCGCACCTTGATGGCCACGGCGGCGCCCTCGGTGGTGACCGCGCGGTGCACCTGCGCCACCGAGGCGGAACCCACCGCCTCGGGATCAATGCTGGCGTACAAAGCACCGACGGGGCGGCCAAAACTGGCCGCGATCTCCGCCTCGATGGCGGCGAAACTGAGGGGCGGCAGACTGTCCTGCAAGGCCAGCAGATTGCGCGCCGCCTCCACCCCCACAAGATCGGGCCGCGTCGCCAGCGTCTGGCCCAGCTTCACCGCCGCCGGCCCCACCGCCTGAAACGCGCCGGCATAATCGGGCAACGCCGGCTGCCGTGCACCAAACCGCGCCAAACGCATCAGCCGCACCACAGGCGGCGGCGTATTCGCGCTATCCTCGATAATCCGCAAAGCGCCATGCCGGGCCAGCACCCGGCCCCAGCACAGAAGCCGGAATATATGCGAAATAGACCCCGCCACGCGTCAGATTTTCCAGCCGGAATGGATCGCGACAAGCCCGCCCATGATCGGCTCCACCCGCGTGCTGACAAAGCCCGCTGCGCCGATCATCGCCTCGAAATCGCGCATTTTGGGAAAGCGCCGGATCGATTCCACCAGGTAGCGGTACGAATCGCCGTCCCCGGCAATCGCCTCGCCGATCTTCGGCACCAGATGGTGCGAATAGGCGTCATAGACCTCGCGGAAACCGGGCCATTCGGTGGTCGAGAACTCGAGGCAGAAAAATCGCCCGCCATGCCTCAGCACCCGATACGCCTCGGCCAGCGCGCGGTCGATATGCGTGACGTTGCGAATGCCAAAAGCGATGGTGTAAACGTCGAAAAAGCGGTCCGGGAAGGCCAGCGCCTCGGCATTCTGGCACGACCACACCAGATCATCGAGGCCCTTGGCCACCGCGCGCTCGATCCCGACGTCCAGCATGTCCTGATTGATATCGGCCACCGTCACGCTGGCACCCCGCGCGACCATGCGGAAGGCGATATCGCCGGTGCCCCCTGCCATATCGAGCACAGCCTCGCCGGCGCGCGGCTTGACCCGGCGCACGAAGCGATCCTTCCACAAGCGGTGCATGCCCCCCGACATCGCATCGTTCATCACATCATATTTGGCCGCCACGCTGGAAAACACCGCGCCAACGCGCGCGACCTTCTCGTCCTCGGGGATATCGGCATAGCCGAACGGCACGGTGTCGCTATCGCTCATGGGGGGGCCTTACCCCATGGGAGCGAAAAGTGGGAACCGCTTTTTGGCGGGCTTGGCGCGCGCGGTGCGGCGCAGTACAGCGCGGCGTATGCCCGAACTCCCCGAAGTCGAAACCACACTGCGCGGCCTGACCCGCTATCTGGAGGGCGCGCGCATCGCCCGCGTGCGGGTCAATCGCCCCGATCTGCGCCGGCCCTTTCCGGAAGGCCTCGCGCAGGCGCTGACCGGCGCCACCATCACCGGCCTTGAGCGCCGCGCCAAATACGGCATCCTCCATACTGATCGGGCGCGCAGCATGGTGTTCCACCTCGGCATGTCGGGGCGCTGGCGGATCAATCCCGATGAGCTTGGCAAGCATGATCACCTGATCCTGGAGACCGAGGCCCGCCCCGATCATGCGGCGGCGGTGCTGGCGCTGAACGATGCGCGGCGGTTCGGGTCGGTGGATTTGATCGACCGCGATGCGCTTGCCGCATGGGCGCCGTTTGCCGCGCTCGGCCCGGAGCCGCTGGGCCCGGATTTCACACCGCGCCATCTGGCAGAGGCGCTGGCGGGCCGGATCAGCCCGATCAAGGTGCTGCTGCTCGATCAGCGGATCGTCGCGGGGCTCGGCAATATATACGTGTGCGAGGCGCTGCACCGCGCGCGTCTCAGCCCCGCGCGGGCGGGCGGATCGATCTTGGGCAAACCGCTGGCCCGGCTGGTCGCGGCGATTCGCGAGGTCTTGACCGAGGCGATCGAAGCCGGTGGCTCAACCATCCGCGACTATGCGCAGCCCAACGGCGAACTCGGCTATTTCGCCAAACAGTGGCAGGTCTATGGCCGCGAAGGCGAGCCTTGCCACTGCGGCGGCGCGGTGAGCCGGATGGTGCAGGGCGGGCGTAGCAGTTTCTGGTGCGCGGCGTGCCAGCCTGAGTCTGTTTGATTGGCGATCTGCCGGTCGCAGCCTGTTCCATCCCGCGCAGAGTCTTAGCCGCCGCCTGCCGGCGGGGAAGCCTGTTCCATCCCGCGCCCCATCCCGCGCCCCCTCCCGACCTCCCACAGGATACACACTGAATGGGAGGTCGGGAGGGGGCGCGGGATGGAACAGGCTTCCCGAACAGCGCCGTTCCGCGCTTTTCGGCAAACAGACTCAAACGTCGCTAGAACCCCCCAACGCTTGACGCACCGCCCCCCCATCGCTAAGGGCCGCGCTTTCCCGAGGCGTGGCTTTGCGTCGCCCGCAGGATTCGCACGATATTCACGATAGGGCTGGCCAGCGCGCCGCCGAACGAAGGACGATCATGGCCAATACGCCGCAAGCCAAGAAACGCATCCGCCGCAATGATGCGCGCGCCACCATCAACAGCAACCGCGTCGGTCGTATCCGCACCTTCATCAAGAAGGTCGAATCGGCGATCGAGGGTGGGCTGAAGGATGAAGCCGCCGCAGCGCTCGCCGCTGCCCAGCCCGAGATGGCGCGCGGCATCGCTCGCGGCGTGATGCACAAGAACACCGTGGCGCGCAAATTGTCGCGCCTGACCCGGCGAGTCGCCGCGCTCTGATGCGGTGATTCGGCGAAACCGCAGATTACCGCGGGGCCGCCAAAATCAGATTATGAAACATATGCGGCCGGCGGTATGAACCCGCCGGCTGCTTTGTATGCGCGGCATGCGCACAGCCCCCGCCCATATTCGCACCGCCCCGACGACAACCCCAGCAAAGCCGGCGATTCGGCTCGCATATGGACCCATCGCGGATTTAGATTTGCATACTTTACAGACACTTATGTCAATCTGTTGGAATATTTGCATTCCCGACTGTCAAGGCAATTATTTCAGTTTTTTTGCAATCCCTGCCTTGCTCTTCCCCCGCACTCCTCCCAAGAAATCACCACTGGCTGCATGTCGCAGCGGGCGATCACATAAAGACATCGGGCGCGACCACTGTCGGGATCACTCCCGGCATGGGGCAATGATTTTGCCCGCGCAAAACGTGTGTGATGGGGATGGCAACGGGCCGCTAAGGCCTGCTGCGGACGGGGAACGTGAATGGTGACGGCTGCAGCGCTCAATGGCCTAGAGGCCGGTGGCCGGGGACTGGAAGCTGGCGGCCAGAACGGGCTTGCCGGCACCGCAGAGATTGCTGCCGCCCCGCCGATCCCGCCCCGCGCCAAGTCGCCCCCGCCGCGCGACCCCCGCAAGCCCGAGAATCAGGACGCGCTCGATCTCGCCGCCGATTGGGCGGACATCAGCCAGGGCCTGCGCAAGGACTTGGGCCAGCAGCTATATGCGCAATGGATTCGCCCGATTCAGCTGGGCAGCTTTTGTAAGGATACCGGCACGCTCGACCTGTTCCTGCCGACCGAATTTTCGGCCAATTGGGTGGCGGACCGCTTTGCCGACCGGCTCTCGCTGGCTTGGAAGATCGCGCGCGGCGAGGTTCGCAATGTGCGGATCGCGGTGCACCCGGGGCGCCGTCCGATGGCCGATCTGCGGCTGGGCGGGACGGCGCGCGGCGGTTTGGGCGGTCACGGCGGCGATTCACGCGGTTTGGGTGATGGCCGCGCCATCGGCCTTGCCGCACGCGAACCCGGCGGCAGCGGGGATGGCCTCGGCCTCGCCTCGATCGGCCTCGACCCTTCGCTGACTTTCACCACCTTCGTCACCGGCACCACCAATGTGTTGGCCTGCAACGCGGCGCAGCGGATGGCCGCGATCGAAACCCCGCAATTCTCGCCGCTCTACCTCAAGGCCGCCACCGGGCAGGGCAAGACGCATTTGCTCCACGCTATCGGCCACAGCTTCCTTGCGGCCCACCCCCGCGCCCGCATCTTCTATTGCAGCGCCGAGCGATTCATGGTCGAATTCGTCCAGGCTTTGCGCCAGAATCAGATGATGGAATTCAAACAAAGGCTGCGCGGCTTCGACCTGCTGCTGGTGGACGATATTCAGTTCATCATCGGCAAGGCCTCGGCGCAGGAGGAATTGCTCTACACGATCGATGCGCTGCTCGCCGAGGGCAAACGGCTGGTCTTCGCCGCTGATCGCGCGCCGCAGGCGTTGGACGGGGTGGAACAGCGCCTGCTCTCGCGCCTGTCGATGGGCCTTGTCGCCGACATCCAGCCTGCCGATATCGACCTACGCCGCGCCATTCTGGAGGCGCGTCTGGCGCGCTTTTCCGCCCCTACTGGCGTGCCCGGCGATGTCGTCGAATTCCTCGCCCGCACGATCAACCGCAACGTGCGCGAAGCGGTCGGCGGGCTCAACAAGCTCATCGCCTATGCCCAGCTCACCGGGCAGGCGGTCAGCCTGCAACTGGCCGAGGAACAGCTGACCGACATCCTATCGGCCAACCGCAAACGCATCACCATCGACGAGATCCAGCGCACCGTGTGCCAGTTCTACCGCGTCGACCGCACCGAAATGGCCAGCAAACGCCGCGCCCGCGCTGTGGTCCGCCCCCGGCAGGTCGCAATGTATCTCGCCAAGGTGCTGACGCCGCGCAGCTACCCCGAAATCGGCCGCAAATTCGGTGGCCGCGATCACTCGACCGTCATCCACGCGGTACGCCTGATCGAAGACCTGCGCACCCGCGACGCTGATATGGACGGTGATGTGCGGACCTTGCTGCGCCAGCTGGAAGATTAGGGGCCACATCATCGCCCCTGCGACCCCTGCCGAGCGTTACCTCGCGTTGATCCGGCGCGCGGTGAGCAATTACCTCTACCTCGGCGGCGACAAAGCGCATAACGCTTACGCCTCCGCCGATCTTTACGACGGCAAAGCCGGCGATGGCGCATACCGCCGCTTGCCCGCCCGCACAGCCTGCTTAACGATGCGCAGTTCGACCTGATCGAACAGGCCGCGCGCGATCTGGAAGCGCGAGGCATCCGCGGCGATTATATCGAGGCCGGGATCTGGCGCGGCGGCGCAAGGCATCTTCATGCGCGCCTTGCTGGAGGCGCTCAAAATCCCATAACGCGTTGTTTATGCTGCTGATTCCTTCGCCGGCATCCCCCTGAACACCAAATTCCGCCACGATCCGGTCAATCAATGGAGCGATCGCTGGGTCGCCGGACTGGACGATGTGAAGGGCAATATCTCCCGTTACGGGCGCTGGATGAGCGGATCGCCTTCGTGCCCGGCCTGTTTGCCGATACGCTGCCGGGGTTGGCCGGGTGCACGTTCGTTCTGATCCGGCTCGATTCGGACTCTTACGACTCGGTCGCCACTTCGCCGGAGTGTCTGTACCCGCTACTGGCCGAGGGTGGGATCATCATAGTGGACGACTGGCACCTGGTGGGCTGCCGCTTTTCCGTGAGTGATTTTCGCGCGCGCCATAACATTACCGATGCGGTTAAAGTGTTGGGCGGTAACGGTTACTGGGTAAAAACCCATGGGTATGGAACGCCTGAAAAAGCCGAAAATCCATCTGCCACCTGATCCACGAAGCGCGCGTGGGCTCAGCCGACCATCGGAAGCACACGCGCCTTTTGCCAATTCCCCGCGAGCCCAAACCCGGCTACGCCCCCGCGCATGGCCCTTCCCCCTGCCCATCTACCCCCCGCCCATCTTCCCCCCCACCGCCTCGCCCGTTTCGCCCGCCACATCGTACTGCCCGAGGTTGGCGGCGCCGGGCAGGTGGCGCTGGCCAGCGCGCATGTCGTGATGATCGGCTGCGGCGGGATTGGCGCGCCGGCGCTGCAATATCTCGCTGCGGCCGGCGTTGCCCGACTGACCCTGATCGACGACGACCTTGTCGAGGCCAGCAACCTCCAGCGCCAGACGATCTTCGCCCAAGCCGACATCGGCGTGCCCAAGGCCAAGGCTGCCGCCGCATGGGTCCGCGCCTTCGATCCAGCCCTCACCGTCACCGCGCATGAAACCCGCCTCACCGCCAGCAATGCCGCCGGCCTGATCGCCGACGCCACGCTGGTGCTCGACGGTTGCGACAATTTCGCCACGCGGCTCGCGGTATCGGACGCCTGCGTCGCGGCGAAAATCCCGCTGACCAGCGCCGCCGTGGGCCGTTTCTCGGGCCAGATCGCCAATTTCACCGGGCATCTGCCGGGGCAGCCCTGCTACCGCTGCTTTGTCGGCGACGCGTTCGACGCCGAGGATTGCGACAGCTGCGCCGATCACGGGGTGCTGGGCGCCTTCACCGGCATGGTGGGCAGCATGGCAGCACTGAGCGCGATACGTGTGATCCTGGAGGGCCACGCCGCACTGGGCAACCCGCAATGGGGCCAGTTGCACCTGCTCGACGGCCTCGCGCCGGGTTTGCGGACGATGCGTATCCCCAAGGACGCGGGCTGCGGCGGCTGCGGTTAGATTTTTGGTTTACCGCGTTTTTCAGCTGCGCTGACTGACGTTCCCGAGTCGCTCCGTGTTCCACTCCGCTCGAAAAACGCTCGACCCAACATCTCATCCACCCAGGCCGGCACCAGCACGCTCGCCGCGCCCAGCCTTGTCTCATCGAACCAGTCCGACCGCTGGCTCGCCTCAAGGTTCAGCTCCAGCGTCGTCGCCCCCCTACCCTGCGCCATCCGCACCAGCCCGGCGGCCGGGTACACCGCCCCCGATGTCCCGATTGAGACAAACAGATCGGCCGCGCGCACCGCCGCATGGATCGCATCCATATGATACGGCACCTCGCCGAACCACACGACATCGGGGCGCAGCGCCCGCGCCCTGCACAGCGGACACGCCGGCCGCTCGATCAGCGTGCCGCGCCACACAGGCCGCCCATCGCACGCGGTACACCACGCCTTCAGATGCTCGCCATGCATATGGATCAGGCCCGACATCACCCCGCCCCGCTCATGCAGGTCATCGACATTCTGCGTCACGACAGTAACCGCGCCCGGCCACCCGGCCGCCAGCCGCGCCAAAGCGAAATGCGCCGCATTGGGCAGCTTGGTCTGGATCGCGGCGCGGCGCATGTCGTAGAACCGCAGCACCAGCTCGGGATCGCGGACAAAAGCCTCGGGCGTCGCGACATCCTCGACACGGTGCTGCTCCCAAAGTCCGCCGCTGCTACGAAACGTATCGATCCCGCTCTCGGCGGAAATCCCCGCCCCGGTCAGAATCACGATATTGCGCAACACCCTCATACCGCCCAAGAGACACGCGAGCGCCGGGCATGGCAATGGGGATGACAATGCACAATTTCGGCATCATCGGCAGTCAGGGCAGGATGGGGCACGCGCTGGCGGGCGCGGTCGCGGCGGCGGGGTATGGCGTGGCGGGCGGCATCGATCAGGGCGGCGACGTGCTGGCGCTGGCCCGCGCCGCTGATGCACTGATGGATTTCTCCAGCCCTGCCGCTTTGGAAGCCAACCTCGATGCCGCGATGGCGGCGGGCAAGCCCATCCTGATCGGCACGACGGGGCTTGAGGAGCGCCACCACTGGCTGATCGACCACGCTGCCCAGACCATCGCCGTCCTGCAAACCGGCAACACCTCGCTCGGCGTCAACCTGCTGGCGTTTCTGGTCGAGGAGGCGGCGCGGCGCCTTGGTGAGGATTGGGATATCGAGATCGCCGAAACCCACCACCGGATGAAGGTCGACGCCCCCTCGGGCACCGCGCTGCTGCTGGGTGAGGCAGCGGCGGCGGGGCGGGAGACCACGCTCGCCGAGGCCGCGATCAAGGCCAGGGACGGCATTACCGGCAAGCGCACCTCCGGCACCATCGGCTTCGCAAGTGTGCGCGGCGGCAGCGTCGCGGGCGATCACACCGTCCATTTCCTCGCCGATGATGAGCGCCTCACCCTGACGCATATCGCCGAAAACCGCGCCATTTTCGCACGCGGCGCGGTGAAAGCGGCCGCGTGGCTGGTCGGGCAAAAGCCGGGCCGCTACACGATGCGCGGGCCGCTGGGGCTGTGATCGCCGCCTGCCGCTGGCACGAGCCGGGCGGGCTGGCGGCAGCGCAAACCATCGTGCGATTTCTGACGCGGATCGGAATTCCGGTGGCGGCACGCCGCTCCGTCGCGCCCAGTTTCGTTCCCAGCCTCCGCGTCCGAAACGGCGGCATTCTAGTCGATCCCGGCACAAAAGCCGATCCCGGCGACCTCCTGCACGAGGCGGGACATATCGCGGTAACCGACCCCGCGCTGCGCCCCGCGCTCAGCGCCATCGAGGCCGACGGCGGCGAGGAAATGGCCGCCATGGCCTGGTCCGTCGCCGCCGCGCACGCCTGCGGCCTACCGCTGAAGATCGTGTTCCACCCCGACGGCTATCGCGGCGGTTCGCAATCCCTGATCGACGCCTTCGCCGGCGGCGCCACGATCGGCGTGCCGTTGCTGGCCTGCTGGGGCATGTGCGAGCAGCCCGCCAAGTGGCACGCCGCGCCCAGCCCCATGCCCGCCTCCCCCCACATGGTCCGCTGGCTGCGATGAACAAGGCCCAGATCTTCGAATTTTTCCGCCGCCTCGCCGAAGCCAACCCCGCGCCCGAGACCGAGCTGGCCTTCACCAACACCTATCAGCTGCTGGTCGCGGTGGTGCTGTCGGCGCAATCGACCGACGTCGGCGTGAACAAGGCAACCCGAGCCTTGTTTGCCGAAGTGACCACGCCCGATCAGATGCTGGCGCTGGGCGAGGAGGGGCTGAAGGCGCATATCAAGACTATCGGGCTGTTCAACACCAAGGCCGCCAATGTCATCGCCCTGTCGCGCATGCTGGTGGACCGGCACGACGGCGAAGTCCCCGCCACCCTTGAAGCGCTCACCGCGCTCCCCGGCGTCGGGCGCAAGACCGCCAATGTCGTGCTCAATTGCGCCTTCGGGGCCGAGACCTTCGCGGTCGACACGCATATCTTCCGCGTCGGCAACCGCACTGGCCTGGCCAAAGGCCCCAGCGTGCTGGCGGTGGAACGCGAGCTTGACCGCCGCGTCCCCGGCCCGTTCCGCGTGGGGGCGCACCACTGGCTGATCCTCCACGGGCGTTATATCTGCAAGGCCCGGACGACGGAGTGCTGGCGCTGCCCGGTAGCAGACCTGTGCGGGTTCAAGGCGAAGGTGATGGAGAAGAAGGGAGCCTAGAGCAAGATGCGATAAAACAGAATCGCATCTTGCTCTAGAGTCTTTGTTTTCGCATCGTTTATTGCCAAAAACCGGTACCTACTTTTTGGCACGATGCTCTAGCGCTACAGGCGCCAACGCACGCGGGATGACCACGAACCGATCGTGACATCACCATTGGCATCGGTCGCAGGTCGGAACCGTGCGTTGCGCGTAACCGCTTCACAGGTCGCCGCATCGAGCTGGGCGTTCCCAGATGATCGTCAGATGGTACAGTTGGCCACGCAACCTGCCGGCGCCACTTGCAGAATGAACCCCACCGCCGCCTCCGCATGCAGACCCTCTGGGATGTCGTTCGTGCCAACCCAAGAGCGCAGATCATTGATCGGCGCACAGCCTTGCGGAACGTACCCAGCCGGCACCTCCGCCCCGGCCATAGGCGCCATGGCAAATCCCGCGCAAGCCAGCCCGAAAACCCGTTGCCTCGCCCGCATCATGCCGCCAAACCCGCCACCAGCACCGCCCGATAAATCCGTGCCAAAGCCTCCAGATCGGCCAGCGCCACCGCCTCGTCGCGCTTGTGCATCGTGGCGTTGCACAGGCCGAACTCGATCACCGGGCACAGGTCCTTCAGGAACCGCGCATCCGAAGTCCCCCCGCTGGTCGAGATTTCCGCCGCCACCCCCGTCTCGGCCAAAATCGCTGCGCGCAGCAGGTCGGAGAACGCGCCCGGCGGCGTCAGGAACGCCTCGCCCGAAATCACCGCACGCGACATCGCACCGTGCCGTGCCGCCACGTCCGCCACCAACGAAGCAACGCCTTCCCCGGTATGCATATCGTTGAACCGCACCGAAATCCGCGCCGATGCCTTGGCCGGGATCACGTTGGTGGCGGCATTGCCCACGGTAATGTCAGTGATCTCCAAGTTGGACGCCTGAAACCACGCATTGCCATTATCCAGCACCAGCGCGTCCAGCTCACCCAGCAACGCCACCAGCCGCGTCACCGGATTGTCGGCCAGATGCGGATAGGCGACATGCCCCTCGGTCCCGAGGGCCTCCAGCCAGATATTGACCGAGCCGCGCCGCCCCGCCTTGATCGTATCGCCCAGCCGCGAAACCGAGGTCGGCTCCCCCACCAGGCACAGGTCGGGCAGCGCGCCACACTCGCGGATGTGGTCGATCAGCGCCAGAGTGCCGAATCGCGCCGGGCCTTCCTCATCGCCGGTGATGATCAGGCTGATCGTGCCGGCCTCCTGCGGTACATCGCACGCCGCGACCATCGCCGCCACCGCGCCCTTCATATCCACCGCGCCGCGCCCATACAGCAAGCCGCCGCGCTGCTCGGGAGCAAACGGCGCGCTGGTCCAGCCTTCGCCCGGCGGCACCACATCGACGTGCCCGGCAAAAGCGAAATGCCGCGTGCCGGGCGGGCCCTGACGGAGCGCGAACAGGTTCTCAACCGGGCCATCGGGCGCCTCGCCGGCGAAAAAGCGGTGCACCGCAAAGCCCAGCGGCGCCAAGTGCCGCTCCAGACAATCGAACACCAGGCCGGCGGCGGGGGTCACGCTGGGGCACGCGATCAACGCCTCGGCAAGGCCGATGACATCGACAGGGGCGGTGGCGGTGGCGGGGGCGGGGGCGGTGGTGGCTGGCTGGCTCATCGCCCAAACCTAGGCACAAGGCGGCGCACAGGCAAGCGCGGGGCTTGCGCGGTTGCCCGCCGGGCAAATCGACCTATGCTCGGCCGATGCCCAAAATCGACCTCGCCGCCCTGCCCCGCACCAACAAGACCGGCTATCCGCCGCCGCATGACGCGCCAGTCAACGCGCGGTGGTACACCCGGCTCGGCCCGGCATCGGGGCTCAGCGCCTTTGCCGCCAGCCATGTGGTGCTGAAGCCCGGCGCCTGGTCGTCTCAGCGCCACTGGCACCACGGCGAGGACGAGATGGTGGTGATGCTGGCGGGCGAGGCAGTGCTGATCGAGGATGGCACACGCACCATCTTGCAGGCAGGCGACATCGCAACCTTCCCGATGGGCGCGGCCAATGGCCATCACCTGATCAATGAAAGCGACGCCGATTGCTGCTTTGTCGCAATCAGCGCGGGCACGGAGGATGGCGGTGAATATTCCGACATCGACATGCTGTTCACCGCCGATGACCGCTATGTCCGGCGCGATGGCAGCGAATATCCCACAACGCCGCGCTAGAGCATGATGCGATAAGATAGAATCGCATCATGCTCTAGAGTCTTTGTTTTCGCGTGATTTATCGACAAAAACCGGCACCCACTTTTTGTCATCACGCTCTAAGCGCACGGCAAGGTCTTGTAGGTAGCAGTCCGACAGCTTTGCCTATCACGGAGCCGGCAGCGGACGTTCCGTCGATCCCGATGATCCCCCGCAGATTAAGAG
>JANXUK010000018.1 GCA_025356275.1 Sphingomonadales bacterium
AATGCCGCTCCGTCAAAATCACCCCGCAAGCCAATCGCCGATCCCATAGACACGCCCTCCAAATGCAGGGCGCCATTGATTCAGACTTTTGCGGCTTTGGGAATCCCTCTCGTGAGTCACCCTCACCGCAGGTTGGTATAAATCTGAGAAGTGATGCAGGCCGCGATTTCGTCTGGGATTTCGCCGATCTGCCAGATCGCCGATGAGACGATCGATTCAAGCGCTGCCCAGTTCAGGGCGACGTTGCCGACCGCTGTGTAGTAGGCTTCCTGTTTGGTCGATTCCATGCGATGATGCCTTATGGACTGTGATGAAAGACAGCCGGACCAGGCTGACCGTATCCGCGATGAAGCACTACGCCGCGCGCTCGCAACTCCGCCGATCAGCAATGAGGATATCCTCGCGCGATCGAAAGAGTCACGCGGTACGAAGCATCAATCGAAATAGCGCTTACGCCGCTCGCCAACGGATCGGGGCGGCTCGTAAACGTTAGGCAGCGAGCGAACTAGGTTGCCGGTACATTAGGCGCTTGCCGCGAGCGCCCTTGATCGCGACCACGGTGCGTTCGGTATCGCTGATCTTGCGGGTGTTATACCGGAAATCGAACTCTACGCAGTAGCGAGCGAGGTGCGCTTCGCTCATGTGGTGATAGGTGCCGATCACGCCGCGCTTGAAGATAGAGAAGAAATTTTCGACGGTGTTGGAGTGCTTGAATCCGCCCGTGGTGACGTACTCGCTGGCGCTGTGATTGACCGTGCTGTGACCGGCAAACTCGCGACCGACGCGGGTATAAACCATGCTCTCGTCGGTCATCAGATGCGACGCACGATCAACGTTCGTGACGATCAGCGGGCGAAGGGTTTTCGCGTTAACGTTGGCAACATGGAACGAGCGGGCTTCACCCTCCCGCGTAACCAGCGCGACGACCGCCTTCTTGGCAGCGGGAGCGCGATGGGCACGGTTCTTAGCCTTGCCGCCCACGTACGTCTCGTCGGCCTCTACGACCGTGTTTGGGCCGCCGAGCGGGGCATCGTCGCCCTTAAGAGCCTCGCGGATGCGATGCGCCATAAACCAAGCCGACTTGTAGGTGATGCCTAACGAGCGATGCAGTTCGTGTGCGCTGAAACCCTTCTTGCTGCTAGCGAGCAGACGAAAGGCGAGCAGCCACTTGTTAAGCGGGATTTTGCTGTCTTCCATCACGGTGCCAACGGTGACCGAGAAGGGCTTTGCGCATTCGTTGCACTTAAAAACGCCGGGGCGAGTCGATTTGCCAGCCAGCTTGGTGATGCGATCGAGTGATCCACAACGCGGGCAGACTGGGCCATGCGGCCAGTGCAGCGCTTCAAGGTGTTCGCGAGCCTTGTTGGCGTCCGAGTAAATGGGGTTTGTTATGTCCATGCATTTTGAATACGCCCACCCTACAGGTACGTCAAGTATATAATTGTCGCCCTTTTTGTGGCTACGCCGGCTGGCTTCCGGGATTACGAGGGTGTGACGGACGAAAGGGTGACGGGCGAAGCCTGAGACCCATGCGCAGGCCGGCAGGCTTCGCCCGATCCCCCGGCGGCGGCTCATAATTGGCCCACCACGCCACCGTCAGGCAGCCCAGGCTGTGCGCCGCCAGCACCACCGGCGCCCGGGCGCAATGGATCGCCAGATTAAGCTGATTGACCCACGTATTGCGATACGGCGCGTCCCACATGCCAAGCTCCACCCGCCGGCAATCGGGGCGCTGCGCCTCCCAACGGGTTTGCCAATGGTCCGGCCCGCTGTTGCCGAGGCCGGGGATGGTCAGCACAAGTGTCGCGGGCGGTGTTTCGAAGGGATAGGGCACGGGTCACAACCTCCGTTTTGATAGGCATAGCCGGCGTTTCGCCGGTTATCGCGCAGAGCGTCGCTATAACTCAATCTAATGAGTAGACAATAGAGAAGCGATGAACCGGGGCCCTTGCCCGGCGAAATGCGGGTGCCGAAGCCGCCCCTACGCCCTTTCCCTTCTCGTCTGCTCGGGCCTATACCACCGTGATGCCCCGCCCCGAGATTCTCGTCACTGCCCCACTGCCGCCCGATGTATTGGCCGCGCTGGGCGGGCAGTTCACGTTGCATCTGTTGTGGGAGGCGGGTGACCGCGAGGCATTCATTGCCGCGATCGCGCCGCGCATCCGCGGGCTGACTGCAAGCACATTGTTCGGGGCAATCGGCGATTCGCTGCTGGCGGCGTTGCCGGCGCTGGAGATTATTGCCAGCTTTGGGGTGGGCTATGAACACGTCGATGCTGCTGCGGCGGCGCGGCGCGGGGTGGTGGTGACGAATACGCCCGGCGTGCTGGATGATGAGGTCGCGGACCTTACCATCGGGCTGTTGCTGGCGGTGCTTCGCCAGATCCCGCAGGCGGATCGGTTTGTGCGCGAGGGGCGCTGGGCGAGGGGCGCGTTCCCGCTGTCGGGTACCTTGCGTGGGCGGCGGGTCGGAATCGTCGGTATGGGCGGGGTTGGATCGGCGGTGGCGCGGCGGCTGGCGGGGTTTGGCGTCGCCATCGCCTATCACACGCGGCGGCGGCGCGCAGATGTGGGCCATGACTGGCACGCGGGCGCGGTTGCTTTGGCGCGGGCCAGTGATGTCCTGATCGCCATCGTGCCGGGCGGCGCGGCGACACGGCATTTGATCGATGCGGAGGTGCTGGCAGCGTTGGGGCCGCAGGGCGTGCTGATCAACGTGTCGCGCGGCAGCGTGGTCGATGAGGACGCGCTGATCGCGGCACTGGCGGAGGGCACGATCGCGGCGGCGGGCCTCGATGTGTTTGCCGATGAGCCGCATGTGCCGGCGGCGCTGATCGCGATGCCGCAAGTGGTGCTGTTGCCGCATGTCGGCTCAGCATCGGCGCATACGCGCAGCGCGATGGCGCGTCTGGTGGCGGACAATCTGACGGCCTGGTTTGCCCAGCGCCGGGCGCTCACCCCGGTGGCGGAGTGCCGCGATCTGCCAGGGGCGCAGACTTAGCCGGACAGTCTGGCCATGCCAGCGGATGCGCGGTACACAGACTGCGACGGTGCGTGGGGCCGACGGTAGATAGGGGCCGACTATGCCGCAAACCAGCCTGTCCGCCTTCGATGCCGCCGCGGTCCTGATCCTGATCGCCGCGATTCTGGGCTATATCAACCTGCGCTGGTTCCGCTTGCCCTCGGCGGTGGGTTTGACGGTGATGGGGGCGGTGGCCTCGCTGGTGGTGGTGGCGATCGGGGCGCTGTTTCCCGCGATGGGTCTGGCCGGGCTGGTCGAGCAATTCCTGTCGGGCATCGATTTTCACCGCACGCTGATGGACGGGATGCTGTCGTTCCTGCTGTTCGCGGGTGCGCTGCATGTCGATTGGCACGCTATGCGGCGAGGGCGTTGGGCGATCATTCTCCTGTCGACGTTGGGCGTCGTGTTGTCGACATTGCTGGTGGGGGGCGGGTTCTGGCTGCTGGCAGGGTGGTTCGGCGCGCCGGTGCCGCTGATCTGGTCGATGGTGTTCGGCGCGCTGATCAGCCCGACCGACCCGGTGGCGGTGATGGCGATTATGAAGCGCGCCGCCGTTCCCGCCGAATTGCGCGCGATGGTGGCAGGCGAGAGCCTGTATAATGACGGTATCGGCGTGGTGATCTTCGGCATCCTGCTGACTGCCGCCTTGGGCAGCGCGCCGTTCACCTTGCAGAGCGCGGCCACACAATTCGTGCAACAGGCGGTGGGCGGCGGGTTGTTCGGCGGGGCGGTGGGCTATGTCGCGCTGCTGGCGATGCGCAGTATCGACGAGTATAATGTCGAGGTGATGATCACGCTGGCCGTGGTTATGGCGGGTTACAGCCTTGCGCATGTGCTGGGGGTCAGCGGGCCGGTGGCCATGGCGGTGGCGGGCATGCTGATCGGCAATAAAGGGCTTGGGGCGGGGGTCGGCAATGTGATGAGCACGCAGACCGAGGATTATCTCGTCAAGTTCTGGGAGCTGATCGACGAGATCCTCAACGCGGTGCTGTTCCTGCTGATCGGGCTTCAGGTGATCGTGGTGGTGGCGCAGCCGCGGCTGCTGCTTGTCGGCGTGGTGGCGGTGCCGCTGGTGCTGGGCGCAAGGGTGCTGTCGGTGCTGGGGCCGTTGGCTTTGGTGCGCAAGACGGTGCTGCTCGGGCGGTTGACGGTGCCGACGCTGGTGTGGGGGGGATTGCGCGGGGGGATTTCGATCGCGCTGGCGCTGTCGCTGCCCAACGGGCGGACGCGCGGGGTCATTCTGGCCGCAACCTTTGTAATCGTGCTGTTCTCGGTGATCGTTCAGGGGGGCACGATCGGGGGCCTGATCGCGCGATTGACCGCACGGCCCGCGGGTGAAGATGCCGCGTAAAATGGCGCTTTGGTCGCAATAGGCGGCCACGCGATCAGCCGGTCTCGATGATCCCCGGCGGGAACGGCGATTTGCAGAAGTTCTTATCTAACAATGCCTGGTATGGATTTCCGGCAGTAGGTGCGACGCGATGCGCCCGGCTTCCGCACCGCAACATTTTGTTCCAGATCGACCGTCAGGCGCGGCAAGCACCGACTGCATCGGCGTTCCTGCAATGTCACGCCAATCGAAGGTTATTGGGCAATATCAATACCGATACGGCCATTTATGTATCCACATTGAAACAGATATACCACGTAGAGATACGCATTATGGCGCGTACATATCCGTATAAATACTAGAGGCCAGCAATTACTGCACCGCACAATTATCGAAAATATGCCAAATTACCGTGCGATCTGAGCATGCATCCGATCCCGTTGTTATTCTGATAGGGAGTTGGTTGGGAATTTGTTAATTTTTGCTCACAGCGGTTGCGATTCGGTACGTGTCATTCATCCTTCGGCTCCGCAGAATGTCCGTTCCGTAAACAGGGGTATCGTCATGCAAAGAATGAAGCAAATTGGCACTGGAATTGCTCTGTGCGCGGCATTGATGGTTTCGACCACCGCGTCGGCAACGCATTTCAAGGGCGCCGGCTCGTTCACCTTCAACGCGGCGCAGGGCACTGGCACATTTTTCGACATAGCGATCCCGGCTGGCGCATTCACCGATACGATCACCTTTCCCGATGCGACGATACGCACGCTGCGCAACGTCTATCTCGACTTTAACACTTCCGGATTTGTTGGGGCACTGACCGCGAAGTTCAACGGGTTTAGCCTGACTGCTTCGCCCAGCCCGCTGTTCGTCGGCGGCACCCGCCTGTCGCTCAGCCTGCTGTCGCTGCCGGTGGGTACGCAGACACTCACTATCTCCGGCAATTCGCTCGGCGGCGGATTTGCATCGATCTACGCGGGGGCATTGGCGCTGTCGCCGGTGCCGGAACCTGCCTCGTGGATCCTGATGATCGGCGGCCTTGGCCTGGCCGGGGCATCGCTGCGGCGCCGGCGAGTGACGGTCAGCTACGGCTGACCCGCCTGCGATTGTACCCCCGATGATCGGGCCCCGATCGCACCATCGCATCGGGCCCCATCGCATCAATGACCGACCTTTTTTCGCAAAGGGCCGAGCCGTGAACTCGTTGTCTTTCGATGCCTCCACACATTTGGCGGCCAATGCCGCTCTGGCGCCGCCGGCCCGGACCCGTCCTGCTGTGGTCACGCCGCATCCGGCGGTCGGCGATCCCGGATCGCCGACGCTGGGTTGGCCCAATGTGCGATCCGGGCGGATGAACCCGACTATTTATCAGCTGCTGTCGCGGATGATCGACATAGTGGCATCCAGCGCCGCGCTGTTCGCGCTCTTCCCACTGATGGCGGTGGTGGCGCTGGTTCTCCGGCTCAGCGACGATGGCCCGGCGTTTTATGCCCAGCGCCGGGTGGGCCGGGGCGGCCAGCCGTTTTATTGCCTCAAATTCCGCACGATGGTCACTGGCGCCGATGCACGGCTGGCCGAATATCTGGCACGCAGCCCCGAGGCACGGGCCGAATGGAACCGCGACCACAAGCTGCGCAATGACCCCCGCGTCACCAAATTCGGCATGTTCCTGCGTACCAGCAGCATCGACGAACTGCCCCAGCTGATCAATGTGCTGCGCGGCGAGATGGCGCTGGTCGGGCCGCGCCCGATCGTCGAGGCGGAGATTGTCCGCTATGGCCGGTTCTTCGCGCATTATTGCCGCGTCAAGCCGGGTCTGACCGGGCTGTGGCAGGTCAGCGGCCGCAGTACCCTGACGTATCGGCGGCGGGTGGCGCTCGACACCTGCTATGCCCGGTCACAGTGCCTGTGGTTCGATGTGCGGATACTTTTGAAGACTGTTCCGATGGTGCTGCTCGCCCGGGGCAGCTGCTGATCGGCGCGGACCTGGACAGGGAAACGCGGTGAATGATCTAATCCGACTGGAGCAGCGTTTCGCGAGGCGGCTATTTGCCATAGCGCTGTTCGGCATGGCGTTGACGGTGCTGGTCGATGTGCAGGGCCGATGGATGGTGTTCACCTCCGACGCCGCACCCCAGATCGCCGCTGTTCTGAGCAACGCCGCCGGGCCGCCCGATGGGTCATTTGCCAAAATCTATCGCGGCTTGCTGAACACTCGCCGGCATCACCGGATAAGGTTGCTCCCTCCGCCGTTAGGCCAGTCGCCGGCCTTTGCGTATTTCGGGCGGGCCGGGCCGCCGTTGCTGTCCAATGATCAGCTGGCGCTTGGCAATGTGCCGCTGGTCTATAATGCCTCTTTGCAATTTCCCCAGCCGTACGCGCCGCCGCTGCTGCCCATTCCGGCACGCAGTTCCCCCGGCAGCTTCAATCTGGTCGCGCCTCTGCCCGATCCGGCCAGCTGGATCAGCATGATCGCGGGCTTTCTTGGGATCGGGCTGGCGATGCGTCGCGGGCGGTCTCGGCCGGTCTGTGGCGGGCGTTCATAAGATCAGACGATCGCCGTCGATATGCAGGCGGTCCAGCCGGGCCAGCATCGACTGCCCCATCAACGAGGTCGGCAAATCACCGCCCGCGCTGGGGATCAGCGCATCGACATCGGTCAGCGCAACACCGGGAACGTTGACCCGCGCGAGCTTCAACCGCCGCATCGCGCCGGTGCCGTTCATCGTGCGAAAGCTGCCTGCCTCGCCTGTCCCCAGCAGGCCGACCCGCGCGGCATCCGCTGTGGTCAGAACCACGTCGCTGGCACCGGTATCGATCAGGAACCGGACTGGCATGTCATTGACCTGCGCGGTGACGTAAAACATGCCATCGGTCGCGCGAAGCACCGTGGTACCGGCGGCCTGGGCCTGAACTGCCTGAGCGTGAATGCTTGGTGCGTCCGGTAGGGCAGGCGCGATCACCCCCGAGGCTGCGGTTGCGGAGACCGCAGCCACCACGGCCAGCATATTGGCGATAGTGAGGGGCGACTGGAGCACAGGCCAATTATGTCGGGTTCCGGTTAACAGGCCTTATTGGCCGACCACCGGGTTTTGCCGGGATTCGCAAGGCACGGAACGGAAGGAAACCGCGCGAGCAGCGGCTTGCCACAGCGTGAGAATCCGGCCCTTGATCGACAGATTTCTGGGATTTTTCAGATATTTGTGAGGTGCTGGAGCGGGTGAAGGGAATCGAACCCTCGTCGTAAGCTTGGGAAGCTTCTGCTCTACCATTGAGCTACACCCGCACGGCATCGGAAAACCGGGGTTTTCGCGCCGATGAGATGGGGGTGGGTTGCACCGCCCGTCTCGTGCGCTGGGCCTTTGCCACATCAACTGCGGTTTGGTCAACGGCGACATGGCGGATGCGCGCCGCGGGCGCTCCGCCGCCTTACCCCTTGGTCACGGCCAGCCGCAGCGCGGGTTCGTCGCGTCCCGACCGGCGTTCGGCGGCGATCACGCAATTTTTGCCAGTGTTCTTCGCCTTGAACAGCGCCACATCGGCGGTGGGGATGATGTCGGCCTGCGAGGTGGCGGTCTCGGGGATCGCCGACACGCCAAAGCTGGCGGTAATGGTCAGATCATGCGCATCAGACAGGCCGGCAATCCGCAACCGCAGCGCCTCGGCCTTGATCATCGCATCGGCCAGTGAGCAATTGGGCAAAATCACCAGCAGCTCTTCCCCGCCATAGCGGCACGCCACATCGGAGGGGCGTAGCCCGCCGATCAGCTGGCTGGCAACTTCGCGCAGCACCGCATCGCCCTTGGCATGGCCGTTCTGATCGTTAAGCTGTTTGAAATTGTCGAGATCGATCATCAGCACTGCGGTCGACCCACCGGAGCGCTCGCTCAGATGGATATAACGTTCGAGCGAATCCTCCATATAACGGCGGTTGTACAGCCCGGTCAGCGGATCGCGTAGCGACTGGGTGCGCAGCTTTTCGCGCAGCGCGATATTCGACAATGCCAAGGACATCGATTCGGCCAGCGCCCGGCCCAGCCGCTCCGCGCCGGCCAGCGCGTTCAGGGCATCGGCGCGGTCCGTGGCGAACAGCAACAATCCGTACACCGCGCCGCGCGCCATCATCGGCACCTCAAGCGTCGCGGCCCCCGGGGCGTGATGCGCACAGCATAATGTCGCACTCACCACATCGTTGAAATGGTTCTTGCCGCGTTTCAGCGCCCAGCAATTGCTGGGGAGCAGCACCTCGGCCGGGTGATAGCCGGCGGGCATGTTCCAACTGCCGGCAAGGTCCAGCCGGTCGCGCGAATTGCTGAAAATATACAATGCGCCGCCAAAATCCGGGAGCAGCCGCTGCGATGTTGCCATCAGCACCGCGGTGGCATCATCATAGCCTTCGGCGCTTTGCAGCATATCGGTCATCGCGAACAGATCGTCGGTCTGGGCCTTGGCCTCGCGCGCCACGCTAAGCCCATCACTGCGGTTACCGATCTCGCGGCGGCCAAAGGTGGACATGAGGACCTGCAGGCCGAACCCCATCAGACAACAGATGAACACAATAGGCAGCAATCCCGACAGCCGCTCCGGCGGCAGCGAAAATCGGACCAGTAGCAAGGTCATCGCCAAGAACATGCACAGCGCATGCGTGATGTTGGCTACCTCCATGAACACGGGCTCCCGGCGGAGCTTCGCGTTCAGACTTCGGTGCATTTCTATCATAATCCGCCTGCCGCAAATACCTCGTCCCGATCGCCGGTTATAATGGCGCGTGATTAAATCAACGCTGTCGCCGGGTTATGTAAAACTGCGGAGTAGGGCGCGCGTGTGATACGAAAAGGGCGGCGCAGGTTGCCCCCGCGCCGCCCCTTCTGAACCCTTCGCCATGCCCCTGAAAGGGCGCGGCAAATCAGGATTACTTGATCTCGGTTTACTTGATCTCGACGGTGCCGCCAGCCGCTTCGACCTTGGCCTTGATTTCCTCGGCTTCGGCCTTGGAGACGCCTTCCTTGATCGCCTTGGGAGCGCTCTCGACCAAGGTCTTGGCTTCGGTCAGGCCCAGCTGGGTGATCGCGCGGACCTCCTTGATGACCTGGATCTTCTTGCCGCCGTCGCCGGTCAGGATAACGTCGAATTCGGTCTTTTCCTCAACCGCTTCGGCAACCGCGCCGGCGGGGGCGGCAACCGCAACCGCAGCAGCGGCGGACACGCCCCATGCTTCTTCGAGCGCCTTGGCGAGGTCAGCAGCCTCAAGAACGGTCAGCTTGGAAAGTTCGGCAACCAGATTGGCGATATCGGCCATGATATATACTCCTGATGTTGATTAAAGTTATGGTATGATTGGGTTTTAGGCGGCTTCCTGCTCGGCATAGGCGCCGAACACGCGGGCAAGTTTGCCGGCGGGTGCGGTGATCAGCTGGGCGATCTTGGTTGCCGGGGCCTGGATCAGGCCGATCAGCTTGGCGCGCAGCTCATCGAGCGACGGCATCGAGGCAAGCGCCTTGATCCCATCGGCATCCAGAACCTGCGAACCCATCGATCCGCCCACGATCTCCAGCTTGTCGTTGGTCTTGGCGAATTCCACCGCCACCTTGGCGGCAGCGATCGGGTCGGCCGAGCTGGCCAGCGCGATCGGGCCAGTCAGCATATCGCCAATACCGACATAATCGGTGCCGGCGACGGCAATGCGCGTCAGGCTGTTCTTCGAAACCTTGAAGCTGGCGCCCGCTTCGCGCATTTTCACGCGCAAGGCCGTGGTTTGCGCCACGGTCATGCCCAGATTGCGGGTGACGACCACCACGCCAACCTTGGCAAAATTGGCGTTCAGCGCTGCGACCGCGTCGGCTTTCTGCGAACGATCCATGCTAACTCCTTCACTATGGCGCGGGAGCAAAGCGCCCCGGCCGACTGCATCTGTCCACCCCGGCCGAAGCAGGAACGGGCGAGAGTCCGGGTCTGGGGAAGAAGGTCGGGCCGCCCACGCCGTGGGGCGAGGGAGTCACTTTTCCCCGTCTGGGCTGGGAAATTAAGCGGCGGAGGGTAACCCCGGTCGCACCAGCCGTCTCGGACGGATGACCTGCCGGCGAACCGGCGGGTCGGAGCGGGCGAATAGCAGCGTTTGGAGGCGAGTCAAGGTTGTTGGCCATCTGAACACCCGTTTGACGAAAAGCGCGAAAAGCGCCGTGTCTCGGGGTTCGCCGCCCCCTCTAAACGCCCCCTAACGCTTCGTTAACCGTGCTGGCTTAAGCCAAGCACCATGGATATCCCGGCAAACACACCGCAGCCCATGATCCGCCCGGCCGTGCTTGACCGCATCGAACAGGTGGTTATCGCGCTGCTATGGGTGTGGCTGGTGCAGCGGGTTATGCTGTCCTATGTGCGCGATGCCAACCATAATGCGGTGCTGGCGCTGGTTTCCGAGACGGCGGTGATGGTGTTCACACTGATCCGCCGGCCCACCAATGCGATCAGCCTCGATCTCGGCGACTGGATGCTGGCGATTACTGCAACTGCCGCGCCGCTGCTGATTATGCCGGGGACCGATCCGGTGGCGACCCTGCGCGTTGCGGGGGTGGTGCTGGTGCTGGTGGGCAATCTGGGGCAGGCGGGGGCCAAGCTGGCTCTGGCGCGCAGTTTCGGCATTGCGCCGGCCAACCGGGGGGTGAAGGTGCGTGGGCCTTATCGCTTTGTGCGGCACCCGATGTATGCCGGCTACCTGCTAGTGCATATCGGGCTGTTTCTGCTGATGCCGTTGCCGATCAATGCTGTGATCTATGCTATCGGCTGGATTGCGCAGATCAAGCGGTTGCTCGCCGAAGAAGCGCTGCTCAGCCAGGATACGGTGTATCGGTCTTATATGGGCAACGTGCGCTGGCGGCTGGTGCCAGGAATCTTCTGAGGGGCCGGAATTTTTCCGAGGCGAATGCCCCCGCCGTTTCCGGCGAGGGCTTCTGATGATCACATATCGATCTTGACCTGGCGCTTTGCCGGGGTCGCCGGTTCCGTAGCGGAAAATGGCTCGTAACGGCGCCAGTCGAACGGCGCGGTCGCTTTGTCACGCAGCGCGATCTCGCGGGCGTTCAATATCATCCGTGCCCGGCGCCGGCGCGCCTTGAGCGAGGTGAACGGGTTAGCCTCATCGGGCTCTGCCTCCGCCATCCGGGCGATCAGTGCCTCACGCGCGGCGCCGGTGGGAACCGGACCGGCGGGCATCCGGAAGCGACTGCCGGCAGGCTGAGCCTTGGGCGATGTCGGCTCGGGGTCAACGACGGCCTCCTCCTCCCAGACATCGTCAGCCACCACCGAGCGGCGGCGACGCATCGCGAGCACCCCTGCGCCTCCGATCACGCCAATGCCGAGCAGACCGGCGAGGGTCCAGGCGGCATCATTTGACGGCGCGGTGGCAGGCGATTGCGCCGCCGCGGGTTTGGACGCGGCCGAAGGAATGGCCAGCGCCATCGGCACCACTGGCGTTGCGGCGATAGGCGCCAACGGTTGCGGCGTGATCGGCACAGCGCGGGCGGTTGACGTGCGCGGGCCAACGGTCTGCGCCGCGTGGGTCCGGGTTGTGGTGGGCGTGATCGGGCGCTGCGCGACGGCCTGAACCGGCGCAGCGGGCGCAGGTTGCACCATCGGGTCTGATAACGTGGTCGGCGCCAGCGGGCTGGGGATCGGGGCCGCAACATCGGGCGCTGCGACCGGGGCAGTAGCCGGCTGATCGGCCACCGGCGCAACCGGGGGGGTATCGGCCGGCGGGGTTTGTACGGGCGGAACCTCGAGCGGAGGTTGGGCCCCCTGCGCCAGGGCGGGGGTTGATCCAAGCACCAGCAGGGCAGCAATGGCCGTGGTGGCGCGAAGCGAGCGGTTCTGTGTGTGTATCATGCTGGGTAAACCATGATGCCCGGCGGTATGTTCCACCACCTGCGATGAAATACGCCGATTCAGCGACGAGTTGAATACAAAGAGGTGATTTTTCGACGATTGTGTTCTAAAGAGATGGTTGTGTTCCAGAGAAAACACTAGAAGTTCTATATGAATTCTACGCAACATATAATTAACCGGGCATTCATCTTATAAGAGCGTGCCAGATCATTTGGCGAATCAGGCCCTCGCCTGGCAATTGACACGCGCGGCGCTGCCACCTATATGGCGGCGGCAAGCTGCTTCGAGCAAGATCGGTCCCCGCGCGCTGGACCGGCCCCGGATGGAGGCGCTGGCGATTGTTTCTACGCGGCAGGCTGGGTGCCGCCGGCGCCCAAACCGGGCGCTTGGCGTGTCATGCGGCCTTTTGCCGTTTCAGGCCAATCGTGCGCCTAGCGTGTCCGAATCACTCCTGCCGGCGGCTTATCCGCCCCGGCATCCGCAGCGAAAAGGCTCATCCCCGCCATGGCGACCCAGCATAGCGACGTCGGACGTTCGTCCGCGAAGAAGCGTATCCGCAAGATCTTTGGTGACATCCACGAAGTCGTGCAGATGCCCAACCTGATCGAGGTGCAGCGCGAAAGCTATGAGCAGTTCCTGCGCTCCGACCCCGCCACGTCCTATGTCTCGGGGCTGGAAAAGACGCTGCGCAGCGTGTTCCCGATCCGCGATTTCGCCGGCACCAGCGAGCTTGATTTCGTCAATTACGAGCTCGAACCCCCCAAATTCGATGTTGTCGAATGCCGGCAACGCGGCATCACCTATGCGGCGCCGATGAAGGTGACGCTGCGGCTGATCGTGTTCGAAGTCGACAGCGAAACTGAAACCCGCTCGGTGCTCGATATCAAGGAGCAGGACGTCTATATGGGCGACATGCCGCTGATGACCGAGAATGGCACCTTCGTCATCAACGGCACAGAGCGGGTTATTGTCAGCCAGATGCACCGTTCGCCGGGCGTGTTGTTCGACCATGATCGCGGCAAGACGCATTCCAGCGGCAAGTACCTGTTCGCCGCCCGCGTCATCCCGTATCGCGGCAGCTGGCTCGATTTCGAATTCGACGCCAAGGATATCGTCAACGTCCGTATCGACCGCAAGCGCAAGCTGCCGGTTACCGCGCTGCTGCATGCGCTGGGCCTCAGCGACGAGGCGATCCTGAGCCATTTCTATCAGACCGTGGCGTGGAAGCGTGGCGGCGGCGGCTGGCGCGTGCCCTTCGCGGTCGATCAGTGGCGCGGCGCCAAGCCGACCTTCGACATCGTGGATGGCAAGTCGGGCGAAGTGATCTTCGCCGCCGGCAGCAAGATCAGCCCGCGTGCCGCCAACAAGGCCGAAAAGGATGGCCTGACCGAACTGCTGATCCCGACCGATGAGATTTTCGGCCGCTATTCGGCCTGCGATCTGATCAACGAGTCGACCGGGCGCATCTTCATCGAGGCCGGCGAGGAAGTCAGCCCCGAGAACCTCGCCGCGCTCGACACGCATGGCATCGACCAGCTGGGCCTGCTTGATATCGACCACGTCGCGGTGGGTCCGTGGATCCGCAACACGCTGGCCGCCGACAAGGCCGCCGACCGCGATCATGCCCTGGCCGACATCTATCGCGTGATGCGCCCCGGCGAGCCGCCGACGCGCGAAACCGCCGAGGCTTTGTTCGAGGGCCTGTTCTTCGACGGCGACCGCTATGACCTTTCGGCGGTGGGCCGCGTCAAGCTCAACATGCGCCTCGCGCTCGATTGCGATGACAGCATCACGACGCTGCGCACCGAGGATATCCTCGCGGTGGTCAAGGAGCTGGTCAACCTCAAGGACGGCAAGGGCGACGTCGACGATATCGACAATCTGGGCAACCGCCGCGTGCGCTCGGTCGGCGAGCTGCTGGAGAACCAGTACCGCGTCGGGCTGCTGCGTATGGAGCGTGCGGTCAAGGAGCGGATGTCGTCGGTCGACGTCTCCACGGTCATGCCCAACGACCTGATCAATGCCAAGCCGGCGGTGGCCGCAGTGCGCGAATTCTTCGGCTCGTCGCAACTGTCGCAGTTCATGGATCAGACCAATCCGCTGTCCGAAGTGACGCATAAGCGCCGCGTGTCGGCGCTCGGGCCGGGCGGGCTTACCCGTGAAAGGGCCGGCTTTGAGGTCCGCGACGTTCACCCGACGCATTATGGCCGCATCTGCCCGATTGAAACGCCGGAAGGCCCGAACATCGGCCTGATCAACTCGCTCAGCACCTTTGCGCGGGTCAACAAATACGGCTTTATCGAAACGCCGTATCGCAAGATCATCGACGGCAAGGTCAGCAAGGAAGTTGTGTATCTCTCCGCGATGGAAGAGAGCAAGCATACCGTTGCACAGGCCTCGGCCGAACTGACCAGCGATGGCAGTTTCATCGACGAGCTGGTGTCCGCCCGGCAGAACGGCGAATTCGTCATGTCCCCGCGTGAGCAGGTGACGTTGATGGACGTTTCGCCCAAGCAGCTGGTTTCGGTCGCGGCATCGCTGATCCCGTTCCTGGAGAATGATGACGCCAACCGGGCGCTGATGGGCTCCAACATGCAGCGTCAGGCGGTGCCGCTGGTTCAGGCCGAGGCGCCGTTTGTCGGCACCGGCATGGAGGCGACGGTGGCGCGCGATTCGGGCGCTGCGATCGGTGCCCTGCGCGCCGGCGTGGTCGATCAGGTCGATGCCACCCGCATCGTGGTGCGTGCGGCCGGCGATATCGAGCCGGGCAAGTCGGGCGTGGATATCTACACGCTGCAAAAGTTCCAGCGCTCGAACCAGAACACCTGCATCAACCAGCGTCCGCTGGTGAAGGTGGGCGATGTTGTCGACGTGCGCGATATCATCGCCGACGGACCGTCGACGGAGTTGGGCGAGCTGGCGCTGGGCCGCAACAGCCTGGTCGCGTTCATGCCGTGGAATGGCTATAATTACGAGGATTCGATCCTGATTTCGGAGCGGATCGTCAAGGACGACGTATTCACTTCGATCCATATCGAGGAATTCGAGGTCATGGCCCGCGACACCAAGCTCGGGCCGGAGGACATCACCCGCGACATCCCGAATGTCGGAGAGGAATCGCTCCGTAGTCTCGACGAGGCGGGCATCGTCTATATCGGCGCCGAGGTTCATCCGGGCGACATTCTGGTCGGCAAGATCACCCCCAAGGGCGAAAGCCCGATGACGCCCGAGGAAAAGCTGCTGCGCGCCATCTTCGGCGAAAAGGCATCGGACGTGCGCGATACTTCGCTGAAGCTGCCGCCCGGCGTCGCCGGCACAGTGGTCGAGGTGCGGGTGTTCAACCGCCACGGTATCGAGATCGACGACCGTACCCGCGCCATTCAGAACGAGGAAATCGAACGCCTGGCGAAGGACCGCGAGGACGAGCGCGGCATCCTCAACCGCGCCACTTACAATCGCCTGCGCGAGATGCTGATCGGTCAGGTCGCTGCGGCGGCCCCCAAAGGCCTCAAGAAGGGCGCCGACATCACCGAGGAATTGCTCGGTGAGGTGGAGCGTCACGAATGGTGGAAATTTGCGGTCGCCGACGACAAGGTTCAGGGCCAGCTGGAAGCGGTGAAGGCGCAATACGACCAGACCGCCAAAACCATTCAGGAGAAGTTCGAGGACCGCAAGGATAAGCTGGAGCGCGGCGATGAGCTGGCGCCGGGCGTGCTCAAGATGGTCAAGGTGTTCGTCGCGGTAAAGCGCAAGCTGCAACCGGGCGACAAGATGGCTGGGCGCCACGGCAACAAGGGTGTGATCAGCCGCATCCTGCCGTGCGAGGACATGCCGTTCCTGGCCGACGGTACGCATGTCGATATCGTGCTCAACCCGTTGGGCGTGCCATCGCGCATGAACGTCGGTCAGATTTTTGAGACGCATCTGGGCTGGGCCGCGCGCGGCTTGGGTCAGCAGATCACCGCTGCGCTGGAGGATTGGCGCCATGCCAACCCCAATCCGGTGGCCGCGCCCCCGCCCACCGTGCTGATCGACAAGCTCAAGGAGGTCTACGGCGCGAACTACCACGCCGAGATCGACGCGCGCAGCACCGATGAGATCGTCGAGATGGCGGGCCTGTTGAAGAACGGCGTACCGATGGGCACTCCGGTGTTCGATGGCGCGCGTGAGGCGGATGTGTCGGCGATGCTGACGATGGCCGGGCTCGATACGTCGGGGCAAAGCACGCTGTATGATGGGCGCACCGGCGAGGCGTTCGACCGCAAGGTGACGGTGGGCTATATCTATATGCTCAAGCTGCATCACCTTGTGGACGACAAGATCCACGCGCGTTCGATCGGGCCCTATTCGCTCGTCACCCAGCAGCCGCTGGGCGGCAAGGCGCAATTCGGCGGACAGCGTTTCGGCGAGATGGAAGTGTGGGCGTTACAGGCTTACGGCGCGGCTTACACCTTGCAGGAAATGCTGACTGTGAAATCCGACGATGTGGTCGGGCGTACCAAGGTCTATGAGGCGATCGTCAAGGGTGACGACACTTTCGAGGCCGGCATTCCCGAAAGCTTCAACGTGCTGGTCAAGGAAATGCGCAGCCTCGGCCTCAACGTCGAGCTGTCCTCGCTGGCCCGCCCGGACGATGATGACGGGCTTGCGGTGGCGGCGGAGTGACCAACGTTACACCGGCACGCTCAAGCAAGAAGGGGCACCTATGCGAATTGTTATAGAATCGCTGAAGGTTGCGGCGGGCAAAATCGGGCTATCGGTGCATCGGCACTCACCCGCTGCTCAACAGCGCAACGTGCTCGCATTGCTCAAGCCTGTGCAAACTGAGCATAGGTTGATCCGCCTGGGTGGCGATACGGACGGCGGGTATCTCTTGCCAGATGATCTGGAGGGCATCGGCGCTTGCTTTTCGCCCGGGGTCGATGTCGTCGCGACGTTCGAACGTGATGTTGTCGAGCGTGGAATTCCGACGTTCCAAATCGACGCTTCGGTCGAGGATACGCCGCTCAAGCATGAGTTGAACGATTTCGAGGCGAAGTTCCTGGGAATCGAGACGCGCGACAATTTAATCACGCTCGACGATTGGGTCAAAGCCAAGGTCACCGAAGCAACGGGCGATCTGTTGTTGCAAATGGATATCGAGGGCCACGAATGGTTGACGTTTGCGGCCATTTCTACCGAAACCCTGCTGCGCTTTCGCATTATGGTGTTGGAACTCCATTTTGTCGATGGACTGACGCATGGGCTGGGGCCATGGCTTTTTCAGCCGGTATTGGAACGGCTCGCCCGCTATTTTGATGTGGTGCATCTTCATGCGAACAATGTAACTCCTCTTGTACAGTCGCGCGAACTGCAAATGTCGCGTTGCTTGGAGGTAACGTTTTACCGCAAAGATCGAAGTGTGCAGCGCAGTCCGTTGCAGGAATATCCTAACATCCTAGATCGCGACAACGTCCCGAATAGGCCTAGTGTGCATATGCCGCTGGAATTATTCGCCAGATAAACCCTTCGATGTCTTCCATTTTCCACAAAACGCGAGAATCGCATGAACGACCTGACCAAATTCACCAACCAGATCGCCAAGCCCGAGACCTTTGACCAGATCCAGATCGGTCTGGCATCGCCGGAGCGCATCCGTTCGTGGTCCTTCGGCGAGATCAAGAAGCCCGAGACGATCAATTACCGCACGTTCAAGCCCGAGCGTGATGGTCTGTTCTGTGCGCGCATCTTTGGTCCGGTCAAGGATTACGAGTGCCTGTGCGGCAAGTACAAGCGCATGAAATACAAGGGCGTCGTCTGCGAGAAATGCGGCGTCGAGGTTACCGTCACCAAGGTCCGCCGCGAGCGGATGGGGCATATCGAACTGGCCGCGCCGGTGGCGCATATCTGGTTCCTGAAGTCGCTGCCGTCGCGAATCGGGCTCCTCTTGGACATGCAGCTCAAGCAGCTTGAGCGCATCCTGTATTTCGAAAGCTATGTGGTGATCGAGCCGGGCCTGACCCCGCTCGAAAAGTACCAGCTGCTGACCGAGGATGAATTGCTCGACAATCAGGACCAGTATGGCGAGGACAGCTTCTCGGCCGGGATCGGCGCCGAGGCGGTCAAGCATATGCTGATGAGTCTCGACATGGTTCAGGAGCGTGCCGACCTGCTTGAGGAACTGCGCGTCACCAAGAGCGAGTTGAAGCCCAAGAAGATCATCAAGCGGCTGAAAGTCGTGGAAAGCTTCATCGACTCGGGCAACCGCCCGGAATGGATGATCCTCGATGTGGTGCCGGTCATCCCGCCGGACCTGCGCCCGCTGGTGCCGCTGGACGGTGGCCGGTTTGCGACCTCGGATCTCAACGATCTGTACCGCCGTGTCATCAACCGCAACAACCGCCTGAAGCGCCTCATCGAGCTGCGCGCGCCGGATATCATCGTGCGCAACGAAAAGCGCATGCTGCAGGAGGCGGTCGACGCGCTGTTCGATAACGGCCGCCGCGGCCGGGTGATCACCGGCGCCAATAAGCGTCCGTTGAAGTCGCTGTCCGACATGCTGAAGGGCAAGCAGGGGCGTTTCCGCCAGAACCTGCTGGGCAAGCGTGTCGATTATTCGGGCCGTTCGGTAATCGTTACAGGGCCGGAACTGAAGCTGCATCAGTGCGGCCTGCCCAAGAAGATGGCGCTCGAACTGTTCAAGCCGTTCATCTATGCGCGGCTCGACGCCAAGGGTCTGTCGATGACGCTCAAGCAGGCGAAGAAATGGGTCGAGAAAGAGCGCAAGGAAGTGTGGGACATCCTCGATGAGGTGATCCGTGAGCATCCGGTCATGCTCAACCGCGCGCCCACGCTGCACCGGCTCGGCATTCAGGCGTTCGAGCCGGTGCTGATCGAGGGCAAGGCGATCCAGCTGCACCCGCTGGTCTGCTCCGCCTTCAACGCCGATTTCGATGGCGACCAGATGGCGGTCCATGTGCCGCTCAGCCTGGAGGCGCAATTGGAAGCGCGCGTGCTGATGATGTCTACCAACAACATCCTCAGCCCGGCCAATGGCAAGCCGATCATCGTGCCCTCGCAGGACATGGTGCTGGGCATCTATTACCTCAGCATGGACCGCATCGGCGAGCCGGGCGAGGGCATGATGATGACCGACATGGCCGAGGTGCATCAGGCGCTGGATGCCGGCGCGGTGACGCTGCATTCCAAAATTATCGCCCGCGTTCCCCAGACCGATGAGGCCGGCAAGCAGTACATCGGCCGGTTCAACACCACGCCGGGCCGTATGCTGATCGGCGAATGTCTGCCCAAGAGCCACAAGGTGCCGTTCGAGATCGTCAACCACCTCCTTACCAAAAAGGAGATCGGCGACGTTATCGATCAGGTCTATCGCCATACCGGCCAGAAGGACACAGTGCTGTTTGCTGACGCGATCATGTCGTTGGGCTTCAAGCACGCGTTCAAGGCGGGGATCAGCTTCGGCAAGGATGACATGATCATCCCCGACAGCAAGGTCGAACTGGTCGATCAGACCAAAGCGCTGGTGGCCGATTACGAGCAGCAGTATCAGGACGGTCTGATCACCCAGCAGGAAAAGTACAACAAGGTGATCGACGCCTGGAGCCGTTGCGGCGATCAGGTGGCCAACGCCATGATGGACGAGATCCGCGCGACGCCCTTGGACGAGAATGGCCGCGAAAAGCCGATCAACTCGATCTATATGATGTCGCATTCGGGCGCGCGTGGTTCGCCAACCCAGATGAAGCAGCTGGCGGGTATGCGGGGCCTCATGGCCAAGCCTTCGGGCGAGATCATCGAGACGCCGATCATCTCGAACTTCAAGGAAGGCCTGTCGGTTCTCGAATACTTCAACTCGACGCACGGCGCCCGTAAGGGTCTGGCCGACACGGCGCTGAAGACGGCCAACTCAGGCTATCTGACGCGGCGTCTGGTGGACGTGGCGCAGGACTGCATCATCACGCAGGACGATTGCGGCACCAAGCTCGGCATCAAGATGCGCGCCATCATCGATGCCGGCACGGTGGTTGCGTCGCTGGCGTCGCGCATTCTTGGCCGTACCAACGGCGAGGATCTGCGTGACCCCGTGACCAACAAGATCGTGGTCAAGCGCGGCACGCTGATGGAGGAGGTTCATGTCGACGCCATCCAGCAGGCCGGCATCCAGGAAGTGAAGATTCGTTCGGCCCTGACCTGCGAACTCGTCAACGGCATCTGCGGCAAGTGCTACGGCCGCGATCTGGCCCGCGGCACCCCCGTCAACCACGGTGAGGCCGTCGGCGTCATCGCGGCACAGTCGATCGGTGAACCCGGCACCCAGCTGACCATGCGTACGTTCCACATCGGTGGCGCCGCGCAGATCAACGAGCAGTCGGTCATCGAATCGAACTTCGACGGCAAGGTGACGATCAAGAACGAAGCCATCGCCAAGAACGGCGAAGGCCACATGGTCGCCATGGTCCGCAACATGGTCATCGCCATCAGCGACTCCGATGGCACCGAGCGTGCGACGCATCGTATTCAGTACGGTGCCCGCGTGCACGTGGCCGAGGGCGACACCATCAAGCG
>JANXUK010000037.1 GCA_025356275.1 Sphingomonadales bacterium
CGCTTGAGGCCAAGTCGCGCTCGAATGTCCGAATCTTTTCGGACCACTAGAAGATTTTGATTCTAGTGGATTTTACGATTTTGACATTTGCAGACCCATCCCAACCGCCAGGGGATGCAAATGTCAAAATCAATCCACTAGAGCCTGAGTTTACACAATGGCATAAAGCCGGCGCGCGGTATCGCGAAACAGCGCATCGCGGTCTGCGTCTGCATATCCCGCCGTGATCGCATCGAACGCGTCCCACAGCGCATCATAGCTGGCATGAAGACCCTCGACGGGGAAATTGCTGGCGAACATGCAGCGGTGCGGCGTGAACAGTTCAACCAGGTCATGCACGATTGGCGTGATGCTTGCCGTCGTCCAATGATGGTCGATCATGGCCAGGCCGGATATCTTGACCCAAACATGCGGCATCGCTGCAAGCCCGGCCATGCCCGTCTGCCAGACCCGGTTTTCCGCAGGCGTTCGGCGCAATGGCATGCCTGCGTGTCCGATAACCAGCCGCGTTTCGGGACACGCGGCGGCAAGATCGGCGAGCGCGATCAACTGGCCCGGAAGCGCCATGACTTCGACCGACAAGTCCCGCCGTCCCAGCTCTGCATAGCCCGCTCTCCAATCCGCCCGGGTCAAGGCATCAGGCCCCGCACCCGACCGCAGCATGGGATCGTCATCCCAGTTGACCATCACCCGCGTGCCCCGGAACAGAGGCGAGCGCATATGCGTGTCGAGATCCTGGTCAAGCTCCGGCGAGCCCGGATCGACCCGGCCGATTATCGCATGGGGAAAGCCATGGGCCTGCGCAAAGGCATCGATCTGCGCAGTTTCCTCGATCGGCGGGTCGAAATGCGATTCGACATAGACCGATCGCGTGACATTCTGGGCTTTGGCCAACGGCACAAATTGCTCGGCCCAGAAATCATGTTTCAGCCCGCCGGTATTGCCGAGGAAACGCTCGGCCGCAGGCGCGTGCAGGATCGGATAATGCGGCGAGTCCATCCGCCACAGATGATGGTGGGCGTCAGTTTTCTCGATCTTCATACCCGCGCAATACCGCGATCCGCCGCGCACGTCCGGGACCGCGCTCGCAAACTTGCGTTCATTGCATACGAAATTGGCGCTCAAGCTGGCGATGTCAGTGCCGCTTGGCACCGCAAATCGGGCTACCGCTCTCAGCCTGCATAAAAGAAAAGGAGCGACCAGCCGATGAATCTCGACTTTGACGAAGCCGAGCTGGCGTTCCGTGAAGAGGTGCGGGCGTTTTTTGCAGAAGCTGTATTGCCTGCCTTTCGCACGCGACTGCGCGCCGGGCTGCGGCTCGACCCGGCCGAAATCGTGGCATGGCAAAAATGCCTGGCCGCGCGCGGTTGGGGCGCACCGACCTGGCCCATAGAATATGGCGGTGCGGGATGGTCGCCTACCCAGATCTATATCTTTGAAAGGGAAGCCGCGCGCGCAGAAGCGCCGATCCAGTTTCATCAAGGGCTGGAATTGATCGGCCCGATCATTTTCACCTATGGCACGCCCGAACAGAAGGCGCGTTACCTGCCGGGAATCATCTCGGGCGACGACTGGTGGTGCCAGGGCTACACCGAGCCTGGGGCGGGCTCTGACCTGGCCGGGCTTCAGACCCGCGCGGTCCGCGACGGCGATGATTATATCGTCAATGGCCAAAAGATGTGGACCAGCTATGCCCATGTTGCCACGCACATGTTCTGTCTGGTCCGCACCTCAACCGAGACGCGCAAGCAGGCGGGCCTGTCTTTGCTGTTGATCGACATGGACACGCCCGGGCTGAAAGTGCGGCCGATCGAAACGATGGATGAAAAGCGCCACAGCAACGAGGTCTTCCTGGACGATGTCCGCGTGCCCGTCGCCAATCTGCTCGGCGAGGAAGGCAAGGGATGGGACTACGGCAAAGTGCTGCTCGACCGCGAGCGCGGTTTTGGCGCGGCATCAGCGCTGCGCTTGCGCCAGCATCTGGGTGGATTACGCGCAGCGGCAAACGCGCGCAGTGTGGGCGAAACCCCGGTCAGCGACGATCCGGTCTTTCGCCGTCGCTTTGCGCAGATCGAAGTCGAAACCATCGCAGCGGAAATGATGGTGATGCGCCTGATGGCGGACGCTGCGGCAGGCAAGGATTCAGGACCACGGGCCTCGATGCTCAAACTGCGCTGGTCCGAATTGTTGCAGTCCATCACCGAATTGTGGTTCGAGACTCTGGGCAACGACGCGGCTGCGTTTCGCGCACTGGACGATCATGCCGATACGGTCGACCCGGATATCGCTTATGCTCTACAGGGCGCACTCAATGCCCGTGTGACCACCATTTACGGTGGGTCGAGCGAAATTCAGCGCAACATTATCGCGCGCCGCCATCTGGCGCTGCGCTAGGAACACACCATGATTACGCAATTGCAATGGGAACCCCTGTTCGTCATGGAGCTGGTCGTCGATTATGCCAGCGCCCAGCGTTTCGGCATGACACCGATTGGCGAACGCGCCGCTTTTCCGGTAAGTGGCGGAACGTTCAAAGGCGCGAAACTTCGTGGCAAAGTCAATGGCGATGGCGCCGACTGGATCACGGTGCGGTCGGACGGCGTGATGATGATCGACGTGCGATTGAGTTTGACGACGCATGACGGTGCCCTGATCGGCATGACCTATACCGGCCTGGCGCGCGCGCGCGATCCGGAAAACAACACCCGCTTCCGCAACCGCGAATTGCTGAGCTTTGACGAGACGTATCTGCACACGACGCCGCGCTTTGAAACCGGCGACCCGCGCTATGCGTGGCTGAACGACACGATCGCCGTCACCAACGGGATGCGGTCGGCGACAGGGGGCGTCTACCACGTATTCGCCATCGTGTGATGGCCCGGTGGCTAATTATCGCGTTGTGGCCGCTGCGCATTGGTCACGAACAGCTCGATCCAGCGCTCCCAGAGCTGAGGCGGGCATTCATGCGCCATATCGTCCAGGATCGCCAGTCGGGCACCCGGGATGGCGGCGGCTGTTTCTTGCGCCATAGCCAGGGGAACGACTTTATCGGTGCGTCCGTGGATCACCTGAACCGGAATACGCAAATCCCCCAGCCGATTGCGCAAGTCGGGTGCGGCCAGTCCGATCATGAAGTGGCGGGCAGTGGCGCCTGTGGGAACGCCCCGGTCGAATGCACGCAAGGCAGCCGCGCGAATGACCGCTTCATCGAAATAATCGGGATTGCCAAGCGCCCAGGCCGTTTCGACCTGCCGCGCGGCAAAACCGGCGCTATCGGCAAAGCGTTCGTTATCCAGCCGCTCCAGCCGATCACGCGGCAATCCCGTCCCAATCGCACGCGAAAAGGCCATCGCAAGAGTCAGTGACAGGACACGGCCAGCATCCCGCAAGGCCATCGACTGTGCTACATAAGCCCCCAATGAGCGGCCAAATACGTGCGCGCGACCAATGCCGACGGCGTCCAGCACCGCGAAAGCATCGTCGGTCAGCGCGTGGACAGGATAAGGCAGAACCGGTGTGCGCCCTTGCGCCACCGCGGCGGCCACGCCGACAGCGTCGGACCCCGTTTGCGCAAAGCTTGTCGACAGGCCGGTGTCGCGCTGGTCGAAGCGGATCACCGTAAATCCCCGCTCGATGATCGCCTGACAGAACGCGTCGGGCCAGTCGATGCTCTGTTTGCCGGCCCCGTTCAGCAACAGCACCGCGGGCAATGCCGGATCGCCCAGCATTTCATAAAAAATCCGCACATCGCCCTGTTCAGCAAACGCCACGGCTCAGCGGCCTTTGAAAACGGGCGCGCGCTTTTCCAGGACCGCAGTCCGCGCTTCCACCGCATCCTCGGTCTTGGACAGGCGCACGGTATTGCTCTGCTCGTAGCGATAGCCGTCGCGGATCGACAAATTGCCGACGGTCATCATCGCGTCTTTCGCCATGCCGATGGCAATGGGACTCTTGGCCGCGATTATGCGCGCCAGATCCATGCAATAATCCATCAGTTCCTCAAGCGGCAGCGCGGCTTCGATGACGCCCCGCCGATAAAGTTCGTCGGCCGTCACGCGGCATCCCGTCAGCACCATGCGGTTGACGAGCGAGTGCGAAAACAGCCGCATGGCGTGGCGCACGCCGCCCATCAGCCCCACGTCGATCTCCGGCAGGCTGAGATAGGCATTCTGCGATGCAACCAGGATGTCGCAGACCGCTGCCAACCCGAAACCGGCGCCGATCGCGGGGCCGTTGATCGCGGCAATCACCGGTTTCCTGCACTCCATGATGGAATACATCGCCTCGCGCGCCATCCGCATGCGCTGCCACATCGTACCTGCCGGCGCATCGGCGCTGGGCCGGTTTTTGAGATCGGCGCCGGCGGAGAACATTTTGCCCGTCCCGGTCAGGATCGCCACGCGCACATCGTCGCGGTCGCTCAGCGCATCGAATGTCGCGATCAGTTCCGCCATCAGTTCGGGCGGTTGCGCGTTTACCGGCGGATTGTCCAAAGTCACTACCGCGATATAGTCCGCAACTTCCAGGCGAAGCATGGCCAAGGCAGGTCTCCCGTTCTGATTGTCGCGCCGACCATGCTGCCGGCGCACGGCGATTTACAGCGGTCACACCGCGCGCACCGCGACATTACATCTGGAATAACAAGCTCGCGTGTTGCCGCACCTGCTCGGGGCTTCGAGTAGGTCTGCTAGGTGGCGTGCCGGGACAGGATTACGGGCGGACCGGCATGTTGATGAGCGAAATGGTGCGGCGCGGTGCGCAGCAATTTGCGGATCGCCCGGCGATCAGGTTCGCACAGAGCGAACTTACTTTTGCGCAAAGCTATGGCTGGGCCAACCGGATCGCCAACGCGCTGATCGCCACCGGGCGCGCACCGGTTGGCGCCCGCATCGGCTTGCTGCTCAACAACAGCCTGTTCAGCATCCCGCTCGACTTCGCCTGCGCCGCTGCCCGCGTTACCCGCGTGCCGCTCAATGCCCGGCTGTCCGCGCGCGAGCACGTGCAAATGCTGGGTAGCGCCGGTGTAAACCTGCTGGTGTATGGGCCGGATCTGTCCGCGCGGGCGGCCGAACTGGCGGTGCTGCTGCCCGATCTGGCGTTGCTGTGCCTGGGTAAAGACGCGCTGGCACCCGATTTGCTGGCGCTGGCGGAACCACACGATCCCGCCGGCACAGGCCGCGTGGTCGAGGCCCAGGATGTCGTTCTGGCGCTGTACACGTCGGGCACCACGGGATCGCTCAAGGCGGCCTGTCACACGCAGCGAAGCTGGGCTGCGGTTGCTACCAACATCCTGGCCAATCTGGTCGATGCCCGACCCGGCGCGATGATGCTGCATGCCGCTTCGCTGATCCATGCTAGCGGGACGATGGTGCTGCCATATTGGGTGCGCGGCGGTGTGGCCGGCGTGTTGCGACATTTCGTGCCAGACGAATTTTGCGCGGCGGTCGAAGAATGGCGACCCAGGGATATCAATCTGGTTCCCACCATGATCGGCATGTTGCTGGACATGCCGGGCATCGAAACGCGCGATTTCAGCTCGGTCGAAACAATCGTCTATGGCGCATCCCCGATGCCGCGCGCGACGCTGAAGCGCGGCATGGCACTGTGGGGACCGCGCTTTACCCAATATTATGGGCAGACCGAGGCGCCATTATGCATCACCGTGCTGACCAAGGCCGATCATGCGGGTGAGGACGCCGAACGCCGGTTGCTGTCGTGCGGACGCGTCAGTTTGGACTGCGAAGTCAAACTGGTCGACGAAAACGGCGACCTGGTATCCGAGGGCCAACAGGGCGAGATCCTGGTGCGCGCGCCATTTGCGATGACCGGCTATCACGACGCGGACGTGCTTAACGCCGAAACCATCACCCCGGACGGCTGGATACGCACCCGCGATGTCGGTCAGTTCGATGCCGACGGTTATCTCTATCTGGTCGACCGCACTTCCGACATGATCGTATCGGGCGGGTACAATGTCTATCCGCGCGAAGTTGAGGACGTGCTTACCGGGCATCCGGCGGTGCGTGAAGCGGTGGTGGTCGGCCTGCCGAATGAAAAATGGGGCGAAGTTGTCACCGCCTTTGTCGCGTTGCGCGACGGCCAACAGGCGACCGCCGAAGATTTGATCGCCTTTGCCCGCCTGCATCTCGCCGGGTACAAAGTGCCCAAAGTGATCCGCTATATCGATGAAGTCCCGAAAAGCGCGGTGGGCAAATTGTTGCGCCGCGCAGTGCGCGATCCGTTCTGGGCAGGCCATGAGCGCAAGCTCTGATAAATCTGAATCGTAGCTGGTTGAAGCTCCGGCTAACGCGACGACCCAAGAGTCCCTGCGGAGATTTTTTGGCCAGACAAAGGAAATGCCGATGCGTGAGGCTGTAATCGTCGCCACCGCCCGTACCCCGCTGACCAAAGCGCATCGGGGCGAAATGAACATCACCCAGGGCGCGACCATGGCCGGCCATGTCATTCGCGCTGCGGTCGACCGCGCGCGAATCGATCCGGCTATGATCGAGGACGTCCTGATCGGCTGTGGCTATCCCGAAGGCACCACTGGCCGCAATATCGGCCGTCAGGCTTCGATCCGTGCCGGCCTGCCGCTGTCCGTTGCAGGCGGGACGATTAGCCGCTTTTGCGCCTCGGGCCTCAACGCGGTCGCCACCGCCGCCAGCCGGGTAATCGCCGAAGGCGCGTTGGCAATCGTGGCGGGCGGTGTCGAATCCATCTCCCAGTTGCACAGCCGCGATGACGCGGCGAGCGGTGTCGATCCCTGGATCCTGGAACACAAGCCGGCGCTGTATATGCCGATGATCGAGACCGCCGACATTGTCGCCAAGCGCTATGGCGTGTCGCGCGAAAAGCAGGACATGTTTTCGGAACGGAGCCAGCGCCTGACTGCAGCGGCGCAAGCAGCGGGCCGGATCACCGATGAGATCGCGCCGATTACCACCGTCATGGCGGTGACCGACAAAGCCAGCGGCGAGATATCGCATCGCGAGGTGACCGCGAACACGGACAATTGCAATCGCCCCGGAACGACCATCGAAGCGCTGGCAAAACTGGTGCCGGTTCGGGGCGAGGGCAATTTCGTCACTGCCGGCAACGCGTCGCAACTTTCCGATGGAGCCGCCGCTTGCGTGGTGATGGACCGGCAGGAATGCACCCGCGCCGGCCTGACGCCGCTGGGCATCTTTCGCGGCTTTGCCGTGGCGGGGTGCGAGCCGGACGAAATGGGCATCGGCCCCGTCATTGCCATTCCCAAGCTGTTGGCGCGGGCCGGGCTGAAGATTGCGGATATCGATCTATGGGAGATCAACGAGGCGTTTGCATCGCAGGCGGTGTATTGTCAGGAGCGGCTCGGCATCGATCTCGACCGGCTCAATGTCGACGGCGGCTCAATCGCCATCGGTCATCCGTTCGGCATGACCGGCGCCCGCCAGGTCGGCCATGTCGTGATCGAAGGCAGGCGGCGCGGCGCGCGCTATGCGGTGGTCAGCATGTGCGTGGCCGGCGGCATGGGCGCCGCCGGGCTGTTCGAAATCTGCTGATGGTTACGCAGACAGACAGTCCGGCAGGGCAAACCGCCATCGTCACGGGCGCGGGGCGCGGCATCGGGCGCGCTGTGGCTGAGCGACTGGCGCGTGAGGGCTATCGCACTGTACTGGTCGATATCGATGCCGATGTCGCCGACGATGGCGCGGCGGCATTGCGGTCCGAGGGCTTCAACGCGATCGGCCATGGCCTTGATATCCGTGACCGGGACGGCGGGCGCGCGCTGGTGGCGATGCTGGGCACGGTGCATGTGCTGGTCAACAATGCGGCAATCGCGTCCGACATGGTCGCCCTGCTCGACCTCACGCCGGTTCGCTTGCGCGAAATGATGGACATAAATTTGCGCGGCACTTTCACGCTGTCGCAAGAAGTGGTGGCGGCAATGCCCTCGGGCGGGCGGATCGTCAACATCGCCTCGCGCGGCTACCTTGGCGGGGCGGGCGCGTCGCATTATGTCGCCAGCAAGGCGGGCGTCGTCGCCCTCACGCGCGCGATGGCGGTCGAATTGCGGTGGGACGGGATCAACGTCAATTGTGTCGCGCCAGGCATGGTCGACACCCGTATGATGTCGAGCTTTACCGACGAAATGCGCCGAAAACTGGCAACACGTGAGCCACGCGGGCGTGCCGCTAACCCTGATGAACTGGCCAATGTGGTGGCATTCCTCGCCTCGCCCGAAGCCGTGTTCGTCAACGGCCAGGTGCTGCTGGTTGATGGCGGCAAAAATCTGGGAATACCCCCGCTATGACGCACAATGTCGGAACAAGGACTGCTCTGGTCATCGGCGCGCACAGGGCGTTTGGCGAACAGATCGTCCGCGCGCTGGAGGATGAGGGTTACAGCGTTGCCTCGACCTTTGCGCACAGCGCGGCCTCGCTCGACCTGCTGGTTGTCAACAGCCCGGTTACCCCGCAGCACATCCGCTTTCGGGCGATGACTGATGCCCAGTTTGCCGAGCCGCTCGAACAACAATTGTATGAATTCGTCGAAGCCGTGCAGTTCGCAGGTCCGCGCATGGCGGCAGGCGGATCCATCGTCCATGTATCGTCCAAAGCGCATCTGGGCACCTGGGACGGTGTCGACGTGGCCGCCGCAGCCGGTGCGGCGATCGCGATGGCGCGATCGATGGCGCTGGAATTTGCCGCACAAGGCATTCGCGTCAACACGCTGGCCGCCGAATATATCGGCGACCGATCGGACGACCCGCAGATGCGCGAAGACCTGGCCGCCACCGTGGTATGGCTGGGCAGCGCGGCAAGCCGGCTCATATCAGGTGAGGCGATCCTGCTGGACCGCGGCCGCAGCTTGCAGATGGGTTTGGCGAAACGGCAATAATCATCGTTACGAGAAACATCGTTACGGGGCCCCCGCCCTGACGGCCTGTTGCCACGCGATCGCCATCAATTCGGGAAACACGAAAACGCGCTCGTAAGCATGAGCAGACGATGCGGCGGCGCGAATGGCACGGCCTTTTATGCCGTGGAAAATGGCGGCAAGGCGGAAGAAATTGAACGCCATGTGAAAGTCATATCCCGGCATGGCCGCGCGGCCGGTACGCGCGCAATAAGCCGCAAGATAGTCGGCTTCGCCGAGTATGCTGAGTGCCGCGATGTCGGCGCCTGCCAGACCCGCAACGATTCGGGGCGGCATGCGATACATCATCGCGTGATAGGCAAGGTCTGCGCCGCGTGACCCAGCGTGGACAGCTCCCAATCCAGAACCGCCAGAATACGGGGGTTCGGCGGGGTGAAAGATCAGTTTGTCGATCCGAAAGTCACCATGGAGGACGCTGGTGGCATCGTCATCGGGCGGGATATTGGCGAGCAACCATGCGATAAGGCGATCCATGTTCGGATCGCGCCCTGCATCAGCATCTTCGAAATATTGCTTTGACCAGCGATCGATCTGCCGTTGGAAATAATTGCCTGGCCGGCCATAATCGCCCAGCCCGACGGTGTGATAAGCGACCAAATGCAACTGCGCCATGGCCGCGTTCATCGCGTCCGATATCGCGGCCCCCTCCGCATTGGACACACCGGGCACGGTCGCGCCCCAAAAAATCCATAGAACGCGCTGCCGATCACCGTATCATCGGTGCACAGGCCATACACATGGGGAACCGGGAACTGCGCCTGTTCCAGACCGACCAGCACTTTGGCCTCCCGCTCAACGGCATGGGCACCTTTCCGCAGCGGCCCCGGTGGCTTGCGTCGTAACACGTATGTCTTGCCCGGCGTGGTCAGTTGATATGTGGGGTTGGACTGGCCCCCTTTGAACTGCGCAATCTGCATTGGCCCGGCAAAGCCGTCGACATCGGCGCGCATCCACTTGGCAAGTGCGGTCTCGTCGAACGCGAAGCCCTGGCGGAGGGGCGGCACCCATACTAGCGGTCCGATTCTGACATTCGATACCGCTTGAGGCCAAGTCGCGCTCGAATGTCCGAATCTTTTCGGACCACTAGAAGATTTTGGTTCTAGTGGATTTTACGATTTTGACATTTGCAGACCCATCCCATCCGCTAGGGGATGCAAATGTCAAAATCAATCCACT
>JANXUK010000134.1 GCA_025356275.1 Sphingomonadales bacterium
TGAGATACGCGTTTATTGCTGAGCATCGTGATCGTTTCGGTGTGCGTGCGATGTGCCGGTGCCTGGCTGTGCAACCCAGCGGCTATTATGCTTGGCAGAAGAGCCCACAGAGCCTGCGTGCACGCGAAGATGTCCGGCAGACCAAGCTGATCCGGCAAGCCTGGAATGACAGCAGCCCAGAAAAAGCTTTGGGTCTATGGCTACCGCAAGCTGCATGATGACCTGCTGGATCAGGGCGAGACAGGCTGTCCGAACCGCGTGGCGCGGCTGACGAGAATGGCCGGTATCAAAGCGCAAATTGGCTATAAGCGTCGCCCAGGGAGCTATGGCGGCAAGCCATCGGTGGCCGTCGACAACACGCGGGCTCGGCAGTTCGATGATGCCGTGCCGGACAGGGCCTGGGTGACGGACATTACCTACATTCGCACGATGGAGGGCTTTGCATACCTCGCTGTCGTGCTCGACCTCTACTCACGCCGGGTGGTGGGCTGGTCGATGCAGAGCCGGTATGGCGGCGCAAACCGAAGCATCGGGTCCTGATCTACTCTGACCAAGGCTCGCAGTTCACCAGCATGGACTGGGCTGCGTTTGTTTGCGCCCGCAATCTTGAGCACTCGATGAGCCGACGCGGCAACTGCCATGACAATGCCGTGGCCGAGAGCTTCTTCAACCTGCTCAAGCGCGAAGGCATCCGGCGCCGCACCTACAAAACACGCGAGAAGGCACGGCAGGACGTGTTCGACTACATCGAGATGTTCTACAACCCGGTTCGCAAGCACGTCAGAAATGGGATGCTGTCACCCATCGAGTTCGAACGACAGCAGATTTTGAAAGCGGAAGGCGTCTAGAAAACTAGGGCCCATTCAGATAGAGTTCCGGCAGCGACGGCCGCGTGGTATAGGAAGGCCGTCGCTGCCCAACAATCGGTGCGGGATTAAACCTTTACTTCCGACCCGACGTAACGGTCGTATTCTTGGGCATAGCGCTGCGCCATCCTGCTTTGTTCCGCCGCACTGGTCTTTTCCTTGAGGTCGAGAAACCAGTTGCCCTCCTCGGCATACATGTGGTGCGCGACGGCCCCCTCGATGTGTTCCAGCTTATCGAGGAAATCCTGGCTCATCGGCGGCAGCTGCTCCAACATCGCCATCTGTACCTTGACCATCGCCTGCTCGTCATATCCCATGCCGGCGTGCATCTTCTCACCATTTTGGGCAAGAACAGGGTAAATGGTGGCTTCCTCGGCAATCGCATGGCCCGTCAGCAAGATACCAAGCTGCTTCAGTGCTGCGGTGCGGGCACTGGCGTCCGAGGCTGCCTTGACGTCGGTGAACGCACGTTCGAGGTCCATGTGGTGCTGCAGGATTTGATCGAGCCAGTCTCCCGGCATGGCGGCTTCCTTTGCCTTCGCCCGTGCTTCCAGCCGCGCTTCGGCGCTTTCCGGCGGGGTGATGGATGCAATGAAGCGGTCGATGATGGACATGTTACAATCTCCTGATCGGTGGACAACCAGCAGTTTGGTGGCCTCCCGACTAACGGACCCATGCCCAAAGCCGTTCCGGATTTTCAGGGAAAACCAACAGGGATTAATACGATTTCTGCGTCAGGACCGGACTCGTTGCGCGAATTACCGTTTGCGACGATCGCATTTCGGGTCAACTACACAGGCTGGGTTGGAGGATCGGGTCTGCAGAAGCAGTGTCGATATACAGGTAGGCAGGGTCGAATTGTCCCCGTGCAGCCAAGCGTGCCGGATCGAAGATTTCAACGCGAGAGGACCGGAAAACGCAGAGCTTTTCTTCGCGCAGCTGACGCATCACCCGGTTAACATGGACATTGGTCAGGCCGCAGATTTCAGCAAGGTCATTCTGCGTAATGCCAAAGGCGAACCGGAACCCGTCGCTGAGCCCAGCAGAGACAAGGCGCACATTAGCTTCGCTCAGGAAATGCGCAACGCGTCCGACCGCGTCGAGCCGCCCAAGACGAAAAATCCACGCGCGATGAATGGCCGCGTCAACCAGCGTGGCGAACCACAATTTACGCGCCATTCCCGGAAGTTCGCGCATGATCGCATCGAGTTCGGAATGAGGGACGGTCGCAACCGTCGCTGTCGTCATCGTCTCGATGTTATGATCGAGTACTTTAAGCGGGAAGGCATGAAGGTCCACGAAATCGCCAGGAACATGGACCGCGACCAGCTGCCGCACACCGTTGCGATCATCGCAGTAGCGCGAAATGAAGCCTTCGACGAGCAAGGTGCTCTTACAAGTTTGGCTGCCCGCGCGACCGATGCTGGTACGCGCCGAAAGGGTTTCCACGTTACCTATAGCGGCCTCAAGGCGGCGCCTTTCGCTTCCCTCAAGCCGGGCGCCACATTTATCGCGTAAGAGGCGCTTGGTAAACATCTGCAGGTAATCCTCCCTCGGATCAATCGCTGCAGCGGGGAAGCCGATGCAGACCGACAGTGATGGAGGTTCAGACGAGCCGTGTCCGGCTCTCCCTCGATATCTACTGACCCAGGTTAATCCCGCTCCCGTCTCCAAACCCTGCAATTGCCGAACGGTTCCCCGGTGAACATGCACGAGCCACGGAAAAGCAGCTGAGGCCGAAAGCGCCATTCGTGACGCTATCGTTATGACACAGGTTAATTTTTTCTGCCGTCGGGCAACTTCGCAACGGTGAGGCGTTTCTTGGACATCCGCGCGATGGCGGCGCTGACCGCTGCCTGATCGCGCTCGGTAACACGGCAGATTCTCATACCACACCCCTTGCCGCAAGGAGCTCTCATGGCAAAGAAGCCTACAACCCACAACGATGCTGCCAAACCGACAGCCAAAGTTACGCCAAGCGATATTACCGGTACCGACATCGGCGGTGAGTCGCCACAAAAGGCATCGCCTGTCCCGAACGATGCCGTTTTATCGCTTTCCTTCGCCGAGCCGCAGGGCAGCGGCGGCGAAACGCGTCAGATTGCCGGCGACGAAGTCGCGACACTAACGACGCAGCAGGGTATTCCAATCGCGGATAACCAGAACACTTTGAAGCAAGGCGTGCGCGGACCGGCGTTGCTTGAGGATTCCCATTTCCGCGAGAAAATGTTTCATTTCGATCACGAGCGGATCCCCGAGCGCGTGGTCCATGCCCGTGGTTATGGCGCGCATGGCTTCTTCGAACTGACCGACAGTCTGGCTGATGTCAGCCGTGCCGATATCTTTCAGCGTATCGGTGAGCGCACGCCTGCATTCGTGCGGTTCTCCACCGTCGCCGGTTCAAAGGGCTCTTCCGATCTGGCGCGTGACGTTCGCGGCTTCGCCGTGAAGCTTTATACGCAGGAAGGTAATTGGGACCTGGTCGGCAACAATATCCCGGTGTTCTTCATCCAGGATGCGATCAAATTTCCCGACCTCGTCCATGCGGCCAAACCCGAACCGGACCGCGACTTTCCGCAGGCCCAGACCGCGCATGACAATTTCTGGGATTTCATCAGCCTGACCCCTGAAAGCTTCCACATGATCATGTGGACTATGTCCGACCGGGCGATCCCGCGCTCGCTGCGGACAATGGAGGGCTTCGGCGTCCATACGTTCCGGTTAGTCGACGCCGAGGGCAAATCGACGTTCGTCAAGTTCCACTGGAAGCCCAAGCAGGGACTGCAGTCAGTGGTGTGGAATGAGGCTGTGAAGATCAACGGTGCCGATCCAGACTTTCACCGCCGCGACCTGTGGGAGGCGATCAACGGCGGCGATTTTCCCGAATGGGAACTTGGCGTCCAGCTGTTCAACGATGCTTTTGCTGACAGCTTCGATTTCGACGTGCTCGATGCTACCAAGCTCATCCCCGAAGAGCTGATCCCGGTCCGGATTGTTGGCCGGCTCGTACTCGACCGCGTGGTCGATAATTTTTTCGCCGAAACCGAACAGGTCGCTTTCTGCACCCAGAATGTCCCACCGGGCATCGATTTTTCCAACGACCCGCTGCTACAGGGTCGAAACTTCTCGTATCTGGATACGCAGATCAAGCGCCTCGGCAGCCCCAACTTCACCCACATACCGATCAACGCGCCCAAGTGCCCGATGGCGCATTTCCAGCAGGACGGGCACATGGCTATGCGCAACCCCGCTGGCCGGGTGAATTACGAGCCGAATAGTTGGGGAGCCACGCTGGGCGGCCCCCGCGAAGATCCCGTGCGCGGCTTTACAAGCTTTGCCGAAAGTGCCGACGGACCAAAGCAGCGCGTGCGGTCGGAAAGCTTCGCCGATCATTACAGCCAAGCGCGTCAGTTCTTTGTTAGCCAAACCCCGATCGAGCAAAAGCATATTGGCGATGCCCTGGTGTTCGAGCTGTCTAAAGTGGAAAGGCCGGACATCCGTTCGCGGACCGTCTCGCATCTGCTGAACATCGATGCGATGCTGGCCGCGACGGTCGCGAGCGGGCTTGGCCTTGCGCTGCCGGATCCGGCGGTTGCGGCGCGCAAACCGATCTCCGACCTGCCTGCTTCGGACAGGCTCAGCATCGTCAAGAACGGCCCGCAAAGCTTCAAGGGCCGCAAGCTTGGCATATTGCTCAGTGATGGGGCTGACGCGGCGGTCTTCCGGGCGCTCCTCAAGGCCGTCGACGCCGAAGGCGCGGTCTATGAAGTCATCGCTCCAAAGATCGCGGGCGTGACCTTGTCCGATGGAGTCACGGTCGCTGCCAAGCACAAGATCGACGGAGGGCCATCGGTGCTGTTTGACGCAGTGGCCATTCTGCTTTCCACCGAGGGCGGTGAACTCCTGTCAGGAGATGCTGCGGCGAAAGATTTTGCGACTGATGCGTTCGCGCATTGCAAATACCTGGGCTTCAGCGCCGAGGCACAACCGATCTTTGTTAAAGCCGGACTTGTAGGCGATCTGGACGAAGCCTGCCTGCCGCTGACGAAGGCCGCCGACGCAAAGGCATTTATCGAAGCTTGTCGGTCGCTGCGTTACTGGCCGCGCGAATTGAAGGTAGATCTCGACGCAGCAACGGTTGCCTGACTGCCCTAGTGGTTCGTTTCCGACATTTGCATCGCTTTCGGCAAGGGCAGATGCAAATGTCGCAAAAACATAAGAACCACTAGATATTATATTGTTTCTAGTGAATTTTATGATTTTTCCATTCGAAAGCACCCTTTGCCGCAAGCGGGACTTGAATGTCAAAATCAATCCACTAGCGGCGAAGGGGGCTTGCTGCGGCCAGATCATTCCGGATCGTGGTCGCAGCGACGCCCCCCTCGCCAATGGCGTGGCCGATCTGGTCAAGCCCGAGGACCACGTCCCCCGCAGCATACAGGCCTGGTACGCTGGTCCGCTGGTGAGCATCGACCATGAGGCAGCCCTCTTCGGAACGGTGCGCGCCGAGCTGCCCCGCAAGTTCCGAGCGAACATCCAAGCCAAGTGCTGGATATAGCGTGTCGAACGACTGCCGGACACCAGCGATGTCGAGCATGATAACGTCGGCACCCGGTTCAATAGCGCGGCATATGCCAGCGATCCTGATTCCCGCAGTTTCAAGCCTCGCACGTTGAGCGGCGCTCAGATCGTGGCCATCCGCTGGCGCTGCCAAAGTCACTTCGGCGGTGAAGCTGCGCAGAAATTCCGCTTCTGCACATCCGCGTGCGCCAGTGCCAAGTACCGCAACACGTTTGTCAGTCACTTCAAACCCGTCGCAAACGGGGCAGTATCGCAGCAAGCCAGCCGCAATTGCCAAATCGTGCAGGTGGTCATCGAGCATTGGAGGGCGCCGGTTGACTACGCCCGTCGCCAACAGGATTGTTCGCGCGGCGATAATTTGGTCACCTACCCGAGCGAGGTAATAAGGGCCATCTTGCTGGAGGGCGGAGACATCACCCTGCAAAAGGCGCGCACCGTAGCGGATGGCCTGCTCGCGCATGCGTTCGAGCAACTCCGGCCCTGCGATGCCCCTCGGGAATCCGGCCTGGTTGCGGCTGCGTGGGATAAGGGCAGCGCGGCTCTTTCCGCCATCAACAACTGTGACGTTCAGATGGAAGCGCCCCAGGTAAAGCGCGGCTGTCAGCCCGGCAGGACCGCCGCCGACGATCAGGCAATCGCAATCGTAAGTCTCAAATTGCTTCACAGCCGCGCTCAGTCCGCATCGCGTTGGGGGCCAGACCCGGGATTGGGTAATCTGGCCCCGTCCGCATCACATGCCAAATTGCGCCATCAGCTCGGCCTTGCGGGCGGCAAGCATGACGCCAAGTTCTTTTAGGTTGAGATCGCTGTCTCGGCTTTCCGGGAACATTTCGCTCTCTTCCTCTTCGACATGGTGGTCGATATACTCGCCCAGCACGGTGACTTTGGCATCGAACAGCCGGTCGCCCGCTTTCATCGCCTGCAATTCGGCAATCAGCTGCTTGGCGCTGGCGTGCTCGACCTCTGCCTCGTCAAGCAGATCATCGTCATCAATCGTCTCGCGCGCCGCCGGGTAAAAGATTTCCTCCTCAATCTGCGCATGAACAATCAGCGCGAGGCAGATTTTATCTGCCAAAGCCTGCTTGTCGGCGTCATTTTCCAGGCCCTCATACTGCTTGAAATACCCCTTCACTTCCTTGTGGTCGGCTTTCAGGAGCTTTATCGCGTCGGCCGGCTTGGCAGCCGCGCGGGCGGTTTTCCGTGCAGTTTTGGATTTTGGCTTGGCGGGCGTGGTGGTCGATGGCTTGGCGGTCATAATCAGCGGCTCCAGAACAAGCGTCATTTGACGCACATACTCCCACAACGCCCGCCCTCATCTGTCGATCCCGCAACTTGGTGAATTAACGTTGGTCAGTGCCAATTTCGGTACAGCGAGGTGGGGCGCCGCTTTCTCTGAACGTAAAGCGTCAGGGGGAGGAAGCGCCAGGACATCGACCGTTGACTGGTCAAAAACACGCGCTACTCGGCATTGTATGGCAGACGGAAAACGCGCGACCGCAGGTTGTGATCGGGATCGGCCCAGCGTTTTCATCGGAACCGCAGGATGGTCGATACCGAAAGGGCTGGCGGGCAGTTTCCCATTCTGCGGCACGCATCTCCAGCGTTATGCCGAGACTATGTGGGCGACTGAGATCAATTCTTCCTTTTATAAGCCACACAGACGCTCGACATATGAGCGGTGGGCAGCAAGTACGCCCACGGGTTTTCGGTTCTCCGTAAAGTTGCCGAAAGAAATCTCCCACGCCCGCAAGCTCATCGGCGCCGAAGCTCTGCTGGATGCGTTCGTGGCGCAGGTCACAGGTCTGGAAAGCAAGCTTGGCGTCGTTCTTGTGCAACTCCCACCGAGCCTCCCTTTCAGCGAGCGCGTGGCCTCGGAGTTTATCGCGATGCTGCGCGAACGCCTGGAACCGGATGTCAGGATCGCATTGGAGCCGCGACACCCGTCCTGGTTTGTAGAAGAAGGGGCGACCTGCCTCGCCGAACATCATGTGGCTCGCGTTTCAGCCGATCCGATACTTGCCCCCGGCGGCGGCGACCCGAGCGGCTGGACTGGCTTCGTGTACCGCCGTTTGCACGGCTCGCCGCGCGTTTACCACTCGGCTTACGATGAACACACACTCACCGCGCTGGCAGGCGCGGTCGCTCGTGATGTCGAAGCCGGCAGGCCAACGTGGTTGTTCTTCGATAACACAGCCTCCGGCGCCGCACTGGGCGATGCCATGCGGCTTCGATCGTTGCTGAGCGCCATGCAGACACACGGATCACAATTCGGATACGCCGGAAGAGAAAGCTGACGTTGCAATGGGATCAAGAAGATATCGCAACGGATTCCCGCGATGCTAAACCCAGCCCAGGATCAGCCTGCCGCTCGCAGGCACATGAAATTCGATCCGGTCCCTGCCGCGTTTGCGCGGTCGCACTACGTCGCCACCTACGGTTGTCACCGTGACGGTTGGTAATTTGGCGCGTCCCTTACGGATGACCGAGAGCATCGCGGTGCAGGTTTCGCCGCCGTCGAGCCTGATGCTTATCGCTCGCGCGCCCGTGCGTTCTTGCGCCATGATGAAGTGGTCACAGAACAACTGGAATGGCGCGTCCTCGACCTTGTGGAAAGCTCGGGAAGCGTAGACCATCGCCGCCCCGGCGCCGTAGATTTCCTGACCGACCTGCCCTGCCGGTTGGCCGTCGACATAGAGATCCTCGAGCGGAAAGGAGAGCCCGCGGTCGATGTGACCGTTGCGGATCTCGGTAGCCAGCGCCTCCGCTGGAAGCGCATCGGGATAATAGAACCAGGCACGGTCGAGCGCGTATTTGCAATATTCACTGATCAGCATGCGCGCCGCTGGCTCAAGATCCGGCCCACTGTCGCGCAGATAGCATTCGAACGCCGCAAAGCTGTCGAAGCATTCGTAGATCGCCATATAGGGCGCATCCTGAAGGCAGGTAACACCCAGAAAATTGCGATATTGGGCAGCGTGCCCGATCTCGGATTCCCAGATCGCGCAATTGTGGAAGAAACTGGCGAGATAGACATAGCTCTGCAGCCGGTAGCGCTCGATATTGGTGATGCGCCATAGTCGCAGGCAAGCCGCCGCCCCCCATGCGGTCAGATTCGCCTGATAGTTGAGGTTGAAGCGCATGCCCTCGGCCGCATCGATCGCGGCCTGCGCCTCATGCAGAAACCGCTCTTCACGGGTCAGTTCATAGGCTTGCAGCATGACCCAGGCATACATCCCGCCGACATCGGTCTGGCCCCGGTCATCGGCGCCGGCGACCTCGGTGATGACCGAGAAATCTGTCACATTGTACTGGATCGGCCATTTATAGTCGAAATGATGCGCTGCCTTGATGCCGAAATCGACCGATCTTTCAAACAGGTCGCGCGCTCTGGCGTTGCCCGCGATTGCCAGACGCCCGAGGTTCATCAGCGGATGGTATAGATACCAGCTGTCAACCGCGTCGGCGTCCTTGTCCTCCCCGACATTGGGCAGGTAGCGCCGGATCGACTTGAGCTTCTTGTCATAGAATTTCTCGAGCCCCGCCTCGAACTCGCCCTGCAACGCAATCGGCGTGTCGCTCCACCGTGCAAAGTCATGCATCGGTGCGATCAGCGCCAATTGTACCATGCTGTCTGGATATTCGGCGGCTGTATAGGGGTGGGCGTAACGGCGGCCATAGTGACGGATCGTCGCCTTGGGTGAGAAATCGAGGTCGGCAAGGGTGCGTTCGGCGCGGCCGACCCAGTCACGATATTCGACCGGGGGAAGATCGAGCGCGGTGTAGGCCGCTCCCAGCATCTGTATGAAACGGCGCGCGGATTCGCGCTCGCCGGGCGGCGCCTCGTCACGCAACACCAAAATCGCATCCGAGATCGTGACCGGCTTTCCAGCCGGCAGCGGATTGACCGGCGGCGTTCCGCTCTGCTGCGGTGAAGGCGGAAGATAGCCAAGCTCAGGCCATTTGCCGCCGACCGCCCCGTCAGGCTTGGTTCCGGTGGCGCGGTAGTAACCATTCAATGCGGTCAGGTTCTGGAAATACAATACGCTGCCAAATTCTGGCTGGTCGATATGGAAATACAGCAAGCCGCTGTTGACGCCGCGCTGTCCCGCTTCGACGATGCCGACGGCGCCCGTGGGATCGTCGTTGGCGTCGAGCGGATAGAGATCGCGCGGCAGAAACGGAACCAGCAAGGGCGCCGCCGGCGTCAGTTCGACAGTCACCCGCAGGCGGTGCAAATCAAGGCCATCAGTATTCAGGATGACAATGTGCCGGCCGATTGCACTGTCGACGGACAGCCGCAGCGTTTCTCCGGGTTTGGGGCGAAGGCGTTTTACAGCATCGATACCGCCGGGCGCAAAGGCCAGGCGCAGCGCAAGCCCACCTTTTTGCGGTCGGCGAATGATCGCCCAAAGCGAGTCCTGCCCGTTCGCCACTTCACCCGTCAGGTCGCCCAGCGAAAACGATGCGTGGGTCACAAGTGTGCCCGAGGCAAGCTCGGCCCGCAGGGCGAGTACCATCGGGCTGACAGCGTCTGTGGTCTCTGCTTCGAGTACTGACGTGGCCATTCGCAGTCTCCAATCTTTCTGTTGCGTTTGTCATCACCGCCTTGCCGATCATCCCGGACAAGGCGTTTTAGCAACTCGGGAAACGCAGTTGCGCACCAGCCGTTCCGGCGCACGTATCGATTTTATCGCGCGTCAGGGCGATTGCGGCGATGCCAGCCGCACTCGCTAAAACGGGCTCTGCTAACCGTAACGGACCACTCGGGAACTGCCGCAGGATACGGGCGTTGATGGCCCCGCCGGCATTTCGCTACGCCGATTCCTCGGCTGAGATAATTCGGCTTGTCATAACGTATGACGGTGGTTTGCGCCGTTCGACGAACACCGCGTACCGTGCGGCGGCTAGCCAAGGGGCAAGAATCATCACGATGTCCGACCCATATGAACTTGAGCGTTTTGTTGTTGCACAGACGAACACGTATGAGGCAGCGCTCACCGAAATCCGGCGCGGCGCAAAACGAAGCCATTGGATCTGGTACGTATTCCCCCAGATCGCCGGGCTCGGTACGAGCGCGATGTCCAAGCATTATGCAATCCGCTCATCAGCGGAAGCACGCGCTTACCTCGACCACCCGATGCTCGGACCTCGCCTCCGTGAATGCATTGATGCCCTTCAAGACCTCACTAACACCAACGCGGCCGCAGTGTTTGGAGATGTCGACGCCATGAAATTGCGGTCCTCGCTGACCCTGTTTATCGAGGCAGGTGCCGGCAGCCTGTTTCAGGCCGCGCTTGATCGCTGGTTCGATGGCCAGCAGGATAAGGCAACATTGGACAGGCTTTCAAAAGTGGGATGAATTTCGGCGGCCGCCCCCTCGCGAATACCAAGCGTAGTGACGGGCTGAAACGAAGCTAGCGTTAATGCCCCGCCAGCGCGCGGCGGCTGATGGCGGGCCAGGGGAGCGGGACGGTGAAAATCTACTATGACGGAGGGTGTCGGCCCAACCCCGGAATGATCGAAACCGCGGTTGTTGCAGCGGGAAAGACCCATCATCGGGCCGACCACGGCCATGGTGACAGCAATGACGCCGAGTGGCTGGCGATCATTGCTGCGCTGGGTATTGCCCGCGAGCTTGGCGTTGCCGACGTGATCCTGCTCGGCGATTCGAAATTGGTGGTCGCGCAGATCAGCGGCAGTACGCGCGGGATTGCGCCGCGATTTTGCGCGTATCTGGCCACGTTCCGCGCGCTCGCCGCCGATTTCGATCGTGTTCGGGTCCGGCATGTTGGCCGGGGGCAGAACCTCGCCGGAATTGCTCTGGAGCGCGTGCATGGGAGAATTTGACGGCAAGGTTGAACATTGGCTGGCGGACCCCATCTCCGGTTGCAAGCTCCCTTAGTGAACGCGCAAAGGACCATGATATGGCGGTTCAACCCACCCTGCCTGCCGGGATGTTCGACGAAATCCTGACGATGTCGCCGTCGCAAAGCGCGGCCATGAAGCGTATGACGAGCGTTGCGTTCATTCTCGATTCCGCATTCGTTATCCCCGGCAGCAAGCAGCGCGTCGGTATCGATGCCATCATCGGCCTGATTCCGGGGCTTGGCGACGTGGTGACGACGGCGCTGTCCAGCTATATCATCTGGGAGGCAAGAAACCTGGGTGTCTCGCGCGTCGCACTGGGCCGGATGTTGGCCAATCTGGCTATCCACGCGGCAGTCGGAACGATCCCGGTGCTGGGCGATGCCTTCGATGCGTTCTTCCGGGTCAATCAGCGCAATCTGGCTATCGTGCGCGCGCAGCTTGCGAAGGGCTGACGGGTTCCCGCCGCGACCGCGATGCCGTCGTCCGAATCGCCGCTGAAGCCACGATTGCCGGTTTGACTGAATGGGACATGGTGCCCAATGCTCGGTGTTGCGGTACTGTTGACTGGGCCAACTCGGTCCCTCCCCGATCCATTCGTGACCACGCCTCGGGCTGCGGCCCGGCGGCGCGAAGAGTTTGAACAGCGGTTGCGTTTGAGCTATTCGGTAGCGATGTGGATCGGATCCTCGCATGCCCGCAGATAAAGCCGCCATTGCCCTGAACCGATTTGGCCTGGGTGCGCGCCCGGGGGAGATTGACCGGGTCGCTGCCGATCCAGGGGCGTGGTTGATGCGGCAGATCGCCGGGCCTCACCCGCTGCCGCCCGCTATCGCCGCGCTGCCGCCGACCGCCGAAAGCCTCAGCGCCTTTGGTAAATGGATCGCCTCGATCGGCATCGGTCCGGGCGCCGACATCGCCAAGGGCAAGCTGGCCGCCGGCATCAGCGTCGAGCAATCGTTCAAAGCGGTGCTGGGTCCGCCTTATGCACAGGCGGTGGCGGCGCGTTTTCAGGCGGCGATAGACACCGATACGCCGTTCCGTGAGCGCTGGATTCGCTTCTGGTCCAACCATTTCGTCGTATCCGCCGCCAAGCCCGATATCATCGCGCTGCCGGCGGCGTTCGAACGCGATGTGGTGCGTGCCCATGCCTTCGGCCGCTTCGAGGATATGCTGCTCGCCTCCACACAGCATCCGGCGATGCTGATCTATCTCGACAATTACCTGTCAATCGGGCCCGATTCGCCGCTGGCCCGGCATCCCGAATTTCTGCCACCGTATCTCCGCGACCGGATGAAGGGCCGCAACGAGAATCTCGCGCGCGAGATTCTGGAGCTGCACACGCTGGGTGCGCGCGGCGGCTATAGTCAGGACGATGTCATCGCGCTGGCCAATATGTTGACCGGATGGACGCTGGCGCATGGCGCCTATGAGGGGTCGAGCGGCGGTGAGCTGTTCCGCTTTCTGGGCTTCGGGCATCAGCCCGGCGCGCAGACCTTGCTGGGCGCGGCTTATGATCAGCCTGGCGGGGGGCAGGGCGAGGCGGCGCTGCGCGCGATCGCCCGTCACCCCTCTACCGCGCGGCATATCGCCACCAAGCTCGCCCGCCACTTCGTTGCGGACAGCCCCCCCGATGCGCAGGTGGCGCGGCTCGCCGCCAGCTTTACGGCTACCAATGGCGACCTTGCGGCGCTTGCGGCGGCGTTGATTGCCGCGCCCGAAGCGTGGGATCCCGCGCCCGCCAAGACCAAACCACCCGAAGATTATCTGATTTCGGCGGTCCGGGCGATGGGCGGGCCGCAGCTGGCGGGGCCGCAATTAATCGCGCTGCTGACGCGTATGGGTCAGCGGCCGATGGCGCCGCCGGGCCCCGATGGCTGGTCAGAGAATGCCGGCGCATGGACCGGGTCCGACGCCCTGTGGAAGCGGATCGAATGGGCCTCGGCAGTCGCCCGAACGACCGCAACCGCCTCCGGCCTATGGAGCCTCATCGGAAAGCTCGTCGATATCTTCCAGCCAGCCGAATGCGCCAACTACTTCAGTTCGTGCGGATATGTTCCAGCATGATCGGAAAACGCTCTAGCGCGGCTGTTCTTGGGCGAGGCGCCAGCCGGAATCCCATCGCTCAAGGTTTGCTTCGTACCCGCTATTGACGGTCTGACCTTGTGCCCAGCCGCCTGGTGGTAAGCCATAGCATTCGTTGAAGAACCCGTTGATGTCACCGTATTGGGGGGCGGCTGCCAAGTTCACAAGCGTAACGGGGATAACAACTGATGCTTTTCCCGATGTCCCGTTCAGAGCGGTATCTGCTAGTGTGGGTTGGCCGAGCGAAAACACGTCCGTGCACGGATGCATGCGCCCTCCCATTTGAAATGCCCGCTGGGCCATGAGGCGGGCTGCGCCGTCGAGCACGGCTTGCTGCTCGTCCGCAGAGAGGTTCGCGCTCGCTTGGCTGCCGCATCCCGCAAGGGACACGAGTATAGAGAGCGTCATAAGAGCCCGCCCGCCGTTGCTGTTTTTCCTCACGCGCACGCCCTTTTTATAGATATACTATAGTTGATAAACACGCCAAGCATTGGTCGTCAACAGAGACCGCATGGATATGCGGCAGGCCCGGCGGCGATCAGCGCTCGTCGAAAACTGATGTTCATGCGGACCGAATTCGGCCGCACGGTGGCGATGAACGGCACCGGCGGCACCGACCACGGCACCGGCGGCGCGGCGTTCCTGCTGGGCGGCGCGGTGGCCGGGGGCCGGGTTATCGCCGATTGGCCGGGCCTGAGCCATGCCGCGCTGCTCGATGGGCGTGACCTGCGCCCGACGGCCAGCCTGTATTCACCGCTCAAATCCGCGCTGATCCACCATCTCGGCATTGAGGCCGGCCATGTCGAGCGCATGGTCTTTCCCAATAGCACCGCCTCGCGCCTCAGCGAGGGCCTGTTTCGCCGAACCTGAATCTTTATCCGGAGCATGATTTATGAAACTGATCCGCATAACATTCGGCCTGGCCCTGATGCCCGTTGCAGCCTTCGCTCAGGAACCGCCGGCCAGCCCTTCCGCCAGCCCCTCAGCCAGCGCGATGGCGCAGCGCTGGCTGGCGATGAAGACCTGCGCGTTGGATGTCCGGACGCTGTGCCCCGGCATTCAACGCGGTGGCGGGCGCATCGCCCAATGCTTGATGGCCAATGCCGCGAAGGTCTCGGTGCGGTGCCGCGACGCGATAAAGCGGATGCGCGCAGGCCGCAAAGCTGGCGGCACGTAACAGCGTAGGGCATGGCGCAGCATCGGGGTGGTGCTCCGGGCCCAGCGCCCTTGATCAAAGGAACTTGCGTAATGACTATCCACAAGGTCGGGTACTTCGTCGGCAGCCTTGCCAAGCAATCGATCAACCGCAAACTTGCGAAGGCACTGATTGCGCTTGCACCTGACAGCATGCATTTCACTGAGATCGGTTTTGGCGACCTTCCACTCTACAGCTATGATTACGATGCCGATTTTCCGCCGGTTGCCCGCGCCTTCAAGGCATCCATTGCGGCGGTCGATGCGCTGCTATTCGTCACGCCCGAATACAATCGGTCGATCCCCGGCGCGTTGAAGAATGCGATCGACTGGGGAACGCGGCCCTATGGCACCAACGCCTTCACCGGCAAGCCCTCCGCCGTGATCGGCACTTCGCCGGGCGCCATCGGCACCGCGCTGGCCCAGCAGAGCCTGCGCGCGGTGCTGGCTTTCTGCAATTCACCCCAGATGTCCGCGCCAGAGGCTTACCTCCATTTCACCCCCGGCCTGATCACCGACGACGGCAAGGTCACGGTCGCGTCCACCGAGAAATTCCTCCAGCATTACATAGAAGAATTCGGTGATTTTATCGGCAGGGTGCTGGGGTCCGCGCCGCAGAACACTTAGTTCGGTAAGGACCCGCCGCGATGAACAGGATGCAGATCGCCGGGCAACTGCTGCCGACCATGGTGCTCATTCTCGATCTGTGCGGCACTTTTGCCTTTGCGCTCAGCGGCGCAATGGCCGGGGTGCGGCGGCGGCTGGACCTGTTCGGCGTGCTGGCTCTGTCTTTCGCGGCCTCCAGCTTTGGCGGGATCGGTCGCGACGTGTTGATCGGCGCCGTGCCGCCCGCGGCCCTGACCGATTGGCGCTATCTGGGCGTATCGCTCGCGGCGGGGGTAATCGCGTTTTTCTGGTCCTCGCGGATCGAGCAGGGGCGCACGCCGGTGCGGCTGCTGGACGCCATCGGGCTATCGCTGTTCGCGGTGGCGGGCACGGAAAAAGCTTTGGCTTATGGCTTGCGGCCCGAGATGGCGGCCTTGCTGGGGATGCTGACGGGTATCGGCGGGGGCGTAGCGCGCGATGTGCTGCTTGCCGAAATTCCGGCGGTGCTTCGTTCCGAACTCTATGCGGTAGCGGCGCTGGCCGGTGCGGCGATTGTGGTCGGCGGCAGCGTGCTGCACCTTCCGGTGCTGGTTGGCAGTATGACTGGGGGGCTGGTTTGTTTCTCCCTGCGGATGATGGCCATTCGCCGGGGCTGGCGCCTGCCGGTCGCGCCGGACAGCGATCAGGGGGCCAAGCCGTAAGGCGGAGTTGACCTTGCGCGCCCGGTGCCACATCCTCCCGCGCGAAAAGGATGCCGATGACCCCGCTGCTGCTCGCTCTGGCAATGACCGCCGCCGACCCCGCCACCACCGCCGAAACGCGCACCACCGCCGCTATAGAGCGCGTGCGGCAGATCAATCCGTCGATCCACGCGGTCATCGCGCTCGACCCCACGGCGTTAGAACAGGCGAAGGCGCTGGACCACAGCACCACACCGCGTGGGCCCCTGTTCGGGATGCCGATCCTGATCAAGGACAATATCGAGACACTGGGCCCGCTGCCGACCACGGCGGGCAGCATGGCGCTGATGGCCAATGTTACCGGCCGCGATGCACCGCTGGTCGCGCGGTTGCGCGCGGCGGGCGCGGTGATCCTGGGCAAGACCAACCTGTCCGAATGGGCCAATATGCGCTCCTCGGCATCGATCTCGGGGTGGAGCGCGGTGGGCGGGCAGACGCGCAATCCGCACGCCTTGGATCGCACCGCCTGCGGCTCGTCCTCGGGCAGCGGGGCGGCCATTGCGGCGGGGCTGACCGTGGCGGCGGTGGGCACGGAGACCGACGGCTCGATCACCTGCCCGGCCTCGATGAACGGCATCGTTGGGTTGAAGCCAACGGTCGGCCTAATCAGCCGAACGCATGTGGTGCCGATCAGCCATAGCCAGGACACGCCCGGCCCGATGGCCAGGGACGTGCGCACCGCCGCGCTGCTGTTACAGGCGATGGCGGGCAGCGATCCGGCCGATCCGGCGACGGCGATGGCCGATGGGCATCGTGCGGATTATGTCGCGGCGCTGCGGCGGGATGCGCTGAAAGGCGTGCGGATCGGCGTGCTGCGCTTTGCCGGACCGTGGTCGCCGCAAGTCGATGCTTTGTTCGATTCCGCGCTGACTGTGCTGCGCGCGCAGGGCGCCACGCTGGTCGATATTGCGGCGATGAAGGACAGGGGCAAGATCGGGCCGGCGGAATTTGCGGTGCTGCTGACCGAACTGAAGGCCCATCTCAACGCCTATCTGGCGACCACGCCGGCCAGCGTTACGACCCGCACGCTGACCGATGTCATCGCCTTCAACAAGGCCAACCCGCGCGAACTGGCGATGTTCGGGCAGGACAGTTTTGAGAAGGCGGAGGCGACTGCGGGGCTGACCGATCCGGCCTATGTCGCGGCGCGGGCGCTGTCGCTGCGGCTGGCGGGCCCCGAGGGGATCGACGCGATGCTGTCGTCCAATAATGTTGCGGCTTTGGTGGCGCCGACGATGCCACCGGCGTGGAAGATCGATGCGGTCAATGGCGATCAATACTCCGGCAATGGCCCCGGCGATCTGGCGGCGGTAGCCGGCTATCCGCATCTGACCGTGCCGATGGGCGCGGTACGCGGCTTGCCGGTGGGCCTGTCGTTCATTGGCCCGGCGTGGAGCGAGGCGCGGCTGCTGGGGCTAGGCTATGCCTATGAACAGGCGGCCGGGGTGCGGACGGTGCCGACATTCGCGCCATCGGTCGAGGGTGCGGGACCGACTGCGTCGCTGATGGTGCCGCTGGGTACGCCTTCGCATTAGGCACGCGTTGCGGATTTGGCTGCTGAGGCACTCAGTCGTAAAACGCGGCAACTTCGCGCTGTGTGCCGATGCGCAATGCTTCCTCGACCAGGCGCAGCGGGGCGAGGTCGACTTCGCTGGTCCCCGCGCCGATGCGATCGGCAAAGCGTTGATAAAGCGCGGGATATTCGGCCTCTACGGGCACAGGCTGCGGCGCGCCGGCGATGATCAGGCGGTTGCCGCCCCCCGCAAGTATCAGCTCGCCGGCCTCGGTTTCGATAAAAATGTCCCAGCTTTGCGGGCCGGTTTGCAGGAAATCCAAGTCGGCGTTGATGGTCATGCCGCTGGCGCTGGTCAGGGTCAGGCGCGCCGCAATCGGGGCCGCGCAATTGGATGGGATGTCGAGATCGGCAGCCGCGACATGCAAAGGTTTGCAAACCAAGTCGGTTAATATAGATAGCGCATTTATCCCGGTATCGAATACGCCCATGCCACCCTCTTGCCATATCCAGGTCTGGCCGGGATGCCAGACCCGGACATCCTCTTTCCAGACGATGCGGATGTGGCGGATTTTGGTCCGCGCCAGCCATGCCCTGGCCGGGGCCACCGCCGCTGCCTCTTGCGAGTGCCAGGCGGTGAACAGCGTGACGGAGTGCGCGGCGGCGAGCGCGACCAGCTCCTCGACCTGGGCAGTGCCGACGCCAGGCGGTTTTTCGAGCAACACATGCTTGCCTGCCATGATCGCGGCGCGGGCGGCGGCATGGCGCAATTGGGGCGGCTGGCACAGGCTGACCGCGTCCAGATCGGGCTCCCCCGCGATCAGCGCAGCGATGTCGGAATAGGATGGCAGGCCCGGCGCCGCGCTATGCGGGTCGGCGGTGGCGATCAAGTCCATGCCTGGAGTGTTGGCGATGGCGGCGACATGCTGATCGCGCGCGATCTTGCCGAACCCGATGATAGCGATCCTGATGGGTCTCACAACGCGCGAACTATAACCGCATCAGCGTCCGAACCCAGCGCCAGCGGGTTGCGCAGGGGCAGGGCGAAAGCATCGGCGGTGATCTCGAACATATCGCCGGATCGGGTGGTGATGTCATCGGCGCAGGACAGGGTAGCGGTACCGAAGAAATGCACATGGAGGTCGCCGGGGCGGCGAAACTGGCTGTTTTTGAAGTGATGGTGTTCCAAATTGGCGATACTATGCGACATATTCGCTTCGCCCGAGACGAAAGGCTTCTCCCACAGCACCGCGCCGTCGCGCAGGATACGGCTGGTGCCGCGCACATCTGTCGGCAGATCGCCCAGTCGTAGTTCGGGACCAAGCGCTGCCTGCCGCAGTTTTGAATGCGCCAGCCACAAGTAATTGACCCGTTCGGTTACATGGTCGGAAAATTCATTGCCCAGCGTAAAGCCGAGGCGCAGTGGGGTGCCGTCGGTGCCGACCAGGTAGATGCCAGCAATCTCGGGCTCCTCGCCACCATCGCCGGCGAAGGCGGGCTGGGTGAGGGGGGCGCCGGGGGCGACGAGGCAATCGCCATCACCTTTGTAGAACCATTCTGGCTGGACACCGATAGTACCATGAACCGGTTTCCCGCTTTCGAGCCCCATCAGGAACATCCGCAAGGAATCGGTCGCGCCGCCAGCAGCAGCGCCCTTGTGCATCATGTCGCGGCCCTCTGCCGAACCGAGATGCGTCAGGCCGGTGCCGGTGACGATCAGATGGGCCGCGTCGGGGTGATCGATCGGGGCGAGCAACGTGACGTCGGCAAGGTCGATCGCTGTCCCTGCCATTGGGCGGCCAGATCGGCCAGCTTCGCGCCCTTGTCCGCCGCCTGATGCGCCAGCATGAGCGTGGTGGCGACGCCCGTGACCACGCGGGTACTGCCATCGTCGGCCAGCGCGGCGACACCTCGCTCGCAATTTCGGGTAAATTGGATCAGGGACCGAACCATATCTTCACAGCCTCAATGGTTGTCGCGCGGCAGGCCGCTGGTCTGGGCGATACGTTGAAAACGTTCAGCGCCCTCAAGGATCGCACCTGTGTCGAGTTGGCCAATCACAGCGCGCTGAATCTGCTGCCATGGGGTCTGCGATGCGGGATAGGCATAGCTGCCCGCTGCCGCCAAGGCCGCGCGCCGCTCCGCCAGTATCGCCTGCGAAATCAACACATTGGCGGTACCACGCGCCAGATCGATCCGCACACGGTCGCCAGTCTTCAGCAGCGCGAGCCCGCCCCCCGCCGCCGCCTCGGGCGAGGCATTGAGGATCGAGGGGCTGGCGCTGGTCCCCGATTGCCGGCCATCGCCGAGGCAGGGCAGCCCGCTGATCCCCTCGCGCAGCAGATACGCTGGCGCGCGCATATTGACCACTTCGGCGGCACCCGGATAGCCGATCGGCCCGGCGCCGCGCATCACCAGCAGCGTGGCAGCGTCGATGGCGAGCGCAGGATCATCGATGCGGGCGTGGTAATCCTCGGGCCCGTCAAACACCACCACCGGCCCCTCGAAAGCATCGGGATCGCCCGGGGCGGAGAGATAGCGTGCGCGGAATTCCTCTGAAATAACGCTGGTTTTCATAATCGCCGCATCGAACAGATTGCCCGACAACACCAGGAAACCGGCATCGCGGACCAGTGGATCGGCGAAGGCGCGGATCACCTTGGCGTCCATGATGCGGGCTTCGCGGCAATTGTCACCGATGCTTTTGCCATTGGCGGTCAGCGCGGATTCGTCGATCAGCCCTGCGCCGATCAACTGCGCCACCACCGCCGGAACGCCGCCCGCGTGGTAATAATCCTCGCCCAGATACTCGCCTGCAGGCATCATATTGACCAGCAGCGGCACCTTATGCCCATACTCCTGCCACGCGCGCAGCGGCAGATCGACGCCGATATGACGGGCGATGGCGGCCAGGTGGATCGGTGCGTTGGTCGAGCCGCCGATGGCCGAATTCACCACGATGGCATTGCGAAACGCCGCCGGGGTCAGGATGTCCGACGGTTTGAGATCCTCCACCACCATGCCGACGATGCGCTTGCCGGTGTGATACGCGCATTCTTGGCGGTCGCGATAGGGCGCGGGGATCGCGGCGCTGCCCGGCAGGCTCATGCCCAGCGCCTCGGTCAGGCTGTTCATCGTGGTCGCGGTGCCCATGGTGTTGCAATAGCCGGTGGAGGGCGCGGAGGAGGCGACAAGGCGGATAAAACCATCGTGATCGATCTCACCCCGGCTGAGCATTTCGCGCGCTTTCCACACGATAGTGCCGCTGCCGGTGCGCTCACCCCCCTGTCCGTTCTTGGCATGCCAGCCGTTGAGCATCGGGCCCACGGACAGCGCGATGGCAGGGATGTTGACCGTCGCAGCGGCCATCAGGCAGGCGGGCGTCGTCTTGTCGCACCCGATGGTCAGCACCACGGCGTCGAGCGGATAGCCGTACAGCACCTCGACCAGCCCGAGATAGGCCAGATTGCGGTCAAGCCCGGCGGTGGGACGCTTGCCGGTTTCCTGGATCGGATGGACCGGGAATTCGATGGCGACCCCTCCCGCATCGCGGATACCGTCGCGCAGCCGATCCGCCAGCACCAGATGGTGCCGGTTGCACGGGCTGAGGTCGCTGCCGGTCTGGGCGATGCCGATGATCGGGCGGCCGCTGCGCAATTCCTCCATGCTGAGCCCGAAGTTCAGATACCGCTCCAGATACAGCGCGGTCATGTCGATATTGGCGGGATTGTCGAACCATGCGGCCGAGCGGAGGGTGCTGGTCATAAGGGCTCTCCGGGCGGGTTGAGCATATCGGCGAAATTCTGTGGTTCGGGCGCGATGCCGTCACCCATCCGGCGGATATGACCATGCTGGCCGATGACAGTGTCGTCAATAAAATTGCCGGCGAAGAGTTACAGCCCCGGCCGATTGCCGGATCGGCCGCCGGTGCGACCGATTGCGGCCGATTGCGGCGTTTGGGCGCGCTCTGCGTTCGCGACCGGGGCCGGGGTCGAAACCACCGCAGCCAGCATCGCTCCCGCGCTCCCTGTCGCGAGCCGCAGCATTGACCCGATCCGCTAGACCCGGCGCATCAACCGGAGGCACCGCAGTACCGCCCGCGCGGCCCCGCAATCACACTCTGCGGTGATCGCGGGGCGGTGGATCACGCGCAGGGGCATGCCGAAAACCGGATTTGGGAGATGATGCAATGACCGGTATGATGGCGCCCGGCGCCGATATGCCCAAACCGGGCGCCAAATCTGGCGGTACCGCGCCGGCGCTGGTGCTGATCACCGCGCTGTTCTTCATCTGGGCCTTCGTGACCAATCTGATCGATCCGCTCGTGAAGAGCATGAAGGTGATCTACACGCTCAGCGATTTTGAAACGCAGCTCAATCAGTTTGCGTTTTTCATCGCCTATGGCGTGATGTCGATCCCGGCGGCGGCGTATCTGGCGCGCAAGGGCTATGCCCATTCGATCATTCTGGGGTTGCTCGGCGTGGTTGGCGGTTGCCTGATCGCCTGGTCGACCGGCCTGTCGCACAGCTTTGTCACGGTGCTGGCGGGTCTGTTCGTCGCGGCATCAGGGATCGCGCTGTTGCAGGTGGCGGCCAATCCGCTGATCGCCGCGATGGGGGAGGCCAGGAACACCCATTTCCGCCTCAACCTCAGCCAGGCGTTCAATTCGATGGGCGCCTATGCCGGCGGCATTTTCGGCGCGGCTTTCCTGCTAAAGGGCGATCTGTTCAAGAAGGATGCCGTGCTCACCCCTGCGCTGAAAGCCGGCGGTTTGTCATTCGTCACCCATGTCTACCTGGAGATCGCGGCGGCGCTGGCGCTGTTCGCGCTGGCGGTGTTTCTGGTGCGACGCACGATTGCGGCCCATGCCCCGGTGATGGCGGCGCATGCCGAATCGCCGCTGTCGGCGCTGCGGTCGAAATGGGCCAAGCTCGGCGCGTTGGGCATTTTCCTGTATGTCGGGGCGGAGGTCTGCGTGATCTCCGGCATGATCTTCTTCCTGGAGCAGAAGCAGATCCTTGACATCCCGACGCAGGTGGCCGGCTTCGTCGGGCCGATCTTCATGCTGTTTGCCATGTTCGGCCGGTTCGGGGGCAGCTTGCTGCTGCGCCGCTTCAAGGCGACGACGATGCTGGCGCTGGTTGCGGCGGGGGCCTGTGTGCTGTGTCTGATCGTGATCGTAACGCATGGCATGGCGCCGACAGCATTGGGGGGTTCGATCACCCTGCCGGGCGGTTATCGCGCGCCGCTGACCTTGGGCTTTATCCCCGGCGTGGCGGCGATCCTGCTCGGGCTGATGAATTCGATCATGTTCCCGACGATCTTCACGATCACGCTGGAGCGGTCATCGGCGCCGGCTTCGGCGACATCGGGCTGATGTGCATGGCGATCTGCGGCGGCGGGTTCATCTCGATCCTGTATGGCGGGGTGATCGATCTGCTGACCACGCAATTCCCGGTTGGAGCGCGGTCGGTGGCGTTTATCGTGCCGCTGGCGTGCTATGCCTATGTGCTGTGGTTCGCGCGCGCGGCCCGTTCGGCGGGGACGCATGTAATCGAGGAGGACGTGGCGCCGGCGCATTAGAGCATTGTGCCAAAAAGTGGGTGCCGGTTTTTGGCAATAAACGATGCGAAAACAAAGACTCTAGAGCATCGTGCCAAAAAGTGGGTACCGGTTTTTGGCAATAAACGATGCGAAAACAAAGACTCTAGAGCAAGATGCGATTCTGTTTTATCGCATCTTGCATTAGCGCGCCGCTACGCCTGCAATGCGGCGATAAACCGGGCTGCTGCGGCGGCAACTTTGGCCGCGCCGTCGCCCTTGCGGTACAGCGCCGAAGCTATGCCCGCGCCGGCGGCCCCGGCATTGAGCCAAGGGCGCAATGTCTCCGGCGTGATCCCGCCCACCGCCAGCAGCGGCAATTGCAGCGGCAGCACCGCCAATTGCGCGCGCAATATCGCCGGGCTTGCTGCCTCCGCCGGGAACAATTTCAGCGCATGCGCCCCGGCGGCGGCGGCGGCAAAGCCCTCGCTGGGCGTGAAGAACCCCGGCATCGCCACCATCCCCGCCGCGACGCTGGCCGCGATCACCGCCGGATTGGTGTTGGGCGAGATTGCCAACTGCCCGCCGGCATCGCGCACCGCATGCGCCTCCGCCACCGTCAGCACCGTGCCCGCGCCGATCAGCACCGGCGCCGGATAGCGCCCGGCCAGCGCCGCGATAGAGGCCAGGGGATCGGGCGAATTGAGCGGTACCTCGATCAGCGCAAATCCCGCCTCGACCAGCCCGTCGGTAATGGCCACCACCTCATCGGGTCGCACCCCGCGAAGGATCGCTACCAGCGGGCAATGCGCCATGGCGGCGGCAAGCAGAGCCTTGGGGGCGGTTTGAGGGTCAGTGAGCATGTCTGCGTGTCCAGATTTCGGTGATACCAGCGATAAACGCCGCTTCGCTGGATAGCGCAATGGGAACCGCGCCAGCCTCGCCAATCGCGGCGGCATAGAGCGTACCCAGGGCGGGGCCCGCCAACAGGTGCACCCGTGCGCCGGGGGACAGTGTGCGCGCGCCGACATCGGCGCCGATCAGCAGCCCGCTGGCATAGGCGGCGCTGTCCTCGGGCGCGCGCCGGCCCAGCAGCGCTGCGGCGCGGATACGGAACAATTGGCTCAGCAGGTCGCCGTTGAACCCGGCGCGCACCCCCTCGCGAAATGCCGCGCCATCGCTGACCCCGGCGGTCAGGAAATCAGCCAGCAGGCTGTGCGTCTTCAGCAGCGCGAACATCTCGCCGGTCATCGCGGTGGCAAAGCCGGCGACCTTGCTGCCCGCCATCCGCGCCCATTTGCAATGCGTCCCCGGTTGGCACAGCAGCGCATCACCGGGCGCCAGGCCCGCCGCCACCGCGCCGAGCAATTGCACCTCCTCGCCGCGCATCACATCGCCGGCGGGGTCATCCAATCGGGCCAGACACAGTCCGGGAACGATGGCGGTGCGCCCGGCTTCAACCCAGACCAGCCCGGCGGCCAGATCGCCAAGCCCGGCGGGGCAGGCGAGGTAGGGCGCGCTCGCCCACCCTCGCGCCGATCCCACCATCCCGGCGCATAGCATCGGCAAATCGCCCAGCCGCGCCCGGATCGCCGCCGCCTCCAGCGCGAAGCTGCCCGAAGCAACTGCCATCAATCCGCGCGCATCGCTGAACCCGGCGACCACGCGGCCATCACCGGCCAGAGCCCAGGCCCGGCGGTTGGTCGAACCCCAATCGACACCGATAAACGCTGCACTCACCACCAGTAGCTATACAACCCGGCCAGCACCGCCACGATCGCCAGCGCCCCGAGATTGAATCCGCCGGACGTGGCAAAGCTGACATGGTTCAGTTTGATCCGGTTGTTCGAGGCGGGCGCTGGCCGCGCCAGCGACACCACCACCGCCAGCAGCAGCGACAGGCCAAAGATGATCGCCATCCGGTTGATAAATGGTATCGCGGTTAGCGCCGCGACACCGCCAAAGCGAAAGAGGATGCTCAGCACCACCGACGCTACTGCTCCGCTGAGCGCCCCCGCCTCGGTCGCGCCGCGCCAGAACAGGCCGGTCAGGAAAATCACCGTGATGCCCGGCGTAACGAAGCCCGAAAACTCCTGAATATACTGAAACGCCTGATCGAGGCTGCCCAGCAAGGGCCGCGCCGCCAAGATACCGATTACCACCGCGACACAGGCCGCGATCCGCCCGACCATCACCAGATGGTGCTGATCCTTGCGCGTGTTCGCAAATTTGGCATAGATATCAAGCGTGAAGATCGTGGCAATCGAATTGATCTTGGACGCACACGAGGCAATGATCGCCGCCACCAACGCGGCAAACACCAGCCCCAGCAGGCCCGGCGGCAACATCGCCATCATTGTCGGATAGGCCTGATCGGGCTTGGCCAGACCCGGTGCCAGCACCACCGCCGCGATCCCCGGCAACACGATGATCACCGGCATCAGCAGCTTGAGGAACCCGGCGAACAGCACGCCGCGCTGCGCCTCCGCCAGGCTTTTCGCCGCCAGCGCCCGCTGCACGATATATTGGTTGCACCCCCAATAGGCGAGGTTGGCGATCCACATCCCGCCGATCAGCACGGCAAGCCCCGGCAGCTCCCGGTAATGCGGGCTGGCCTGCGTCAGGATCATATGGAAGTGATCGGGCGCCCGCGCCATAAGCGTGCCAAATCCCGCCATCACGCCGTGCCCCGCGCCGATCTTGCCCAGCGTCAGCCACGCGATCACCAGCCCGCCCGATACCAGCAGCGCCACCTGCACAATATCGGTCAGCGCCACCGCCTTTAGCCCGCCGCGCAACTGATACAGCAGCGCGAATACGCCCAACCCGACCAGCGCCAGATCCTGATTGACCCCCGTCACCTGCGCCACCGCCAGCGACCCCAGCCAGATGATCGACGTCAGGTTCACGAACACATAGAGCACCAGCCAGAACACCGCCATCACGGTGCGGATGGTCGGCCCGAACCTTTGTTCGAGGAATTGCGGCATCGTGTAGATTTCGTTGGCGAGGAAGATCGGCAGGAAATATTTGCCCACGATCAGCAAGGTCGCGGCGGCCATCCACTCATAGGAAGCGATGGCCAGCCCGATGGCATAACCCGATCCGGCCATGCCCACGATCTGCTCCGCCGAGATATTGGCCGCGATCAGCGACGCGCCAATCGCCCACCACGGCAGCGATTTGGAAGCTAGGAAATAATCGGTAGTGTTGGTGTCGTGGCCCTTTTTCTCGCGCGACACATATTGCGCCAGGCCAAAGATGAACACGGCATAGATCGCCAGCATCACCACATCGATTGTCGCCAGCTTCATCGCGCTCTACCGCCCGGGTGCCGGCGGCGTTCCGCAGCTCGGCTGCGTGGTCCTAGGGGCAGGGGGCGATGAATGGCAAGGCTGGCGTGGGAAAGATCAGCCTGCATAGCAATGCGGAGCCAGCCCGCGGCACCCCGGATCAACCTCGAACAGCGCGCCGGCATGCGCTTCCTCCACCCCGTCCGAGGCCGAGGTCACGAACATCCGGTCGAGGTTCGGGCCGGCAAAGGTGCAGCGCGTGATCTGGCTGGCGGGCAGAGTGATCCAGCGTTCGCGCACCCCCTCGGGGGTGAATCGGCTGACGCAGCCGCCGCCCCAATGCGCGATCCAGATGCCGCCCTGTGCATCAACGGTCATGCCGTCGGGCGATCCCCAGTCCGGGGCGAAGGCGATGAACGGCTCGCGCGGGCCGATCCCGCCGACGCTCAGCGGATAGCGATAGACCAGGCCGGCGGCGGTCTCGGTGTGGTACATCCAGCGCCCTTCGGGGCACAATGCCGGGCCATTGGCGATGGTATAGCCGGTGTCGGCCCGGTGCCACGTCCGATCCGGGTCGAGGCAGTATAGCGCGGCCTGCGGGGCCTCCCCCGGCGCGGCGTCATTCATCATCATCGTGCCCGCCCAGATCCGGCCCCAGGGGTCGGCGGCGGCGTCATTCATGCGGTTGTCGGGCAGATGCGGTTCGGGATCGGCGATGCGCGTGATGGTGAGCGGGTCGAGGCTCAGCTCGGCAAAGCCCGACTGAAAGCCGGCGATGAGCCCCGGTTTGGCGGCGCGTTCGATTACCCAACCGATCATCTCGGGCATCGCCCATTCCTGCACCGCATCGCTGCCATCGAGCGCCAGCCGGCTCAGCCGCTTGCCCATGATGTCGGTCCAAAACACCGCGTTATGGCGCGGCGAATACATCACCCCTTCGCCCAGCACATCGCGCCGGGCGCGCGGCACGATCCGCCATGCGCTCATGCGGCGCGGCAGGTGTTCGCAGCGGGCGTCACCAGCCAGCGCATCGCATTCTCCAGCAGCAGCGCGTAATGCGGTTCGGTATAGCCCTCGGGGCGGTGGCCGATCGCCGAATAGACCATCCGCCCGCGCCCGATGCAGCGGGTCCAGACGATCGGATGGTCGCCCATCCGCAAATCCTGCCCGCCCATGCCGACCTGATGGTAGGTGGCTTCATCCAGCGCCGCCAGAACATGCGTGCCGGGCCCGCGCGGGCTGGCTTTGAATGAGTACCATTCGTCGGTCATCGTCCAGTCGGTCAGGCCTTTCGCGAGCGGGCTTTTCGGGTCCTCAATGGTGATGCGCGCGGCCTGGAACTGCGGTGCCATCGGGTGCCCCTTAAAGCGCGCGCCCAACAGGGTGTCGGCGTACCAGTCCCAGAAATAGGCAGGGTCGCCGCCGCTGCCATGCACCCCCAGAAAGCCGCCGCCGCGCGCCATATAGGCCTTGAATGCGGCGCGCTGCGAAAGGGTCAGGACGTCGCCGCTGATGTTGTTCCAGATCACCACATCGAAGCGCGCGAGGGTATCGGAGGTGAAAGCGCCGCCGCTCTGCGTGGTCACCAGCGTCCAACCGTTCTTCGCGGCGAGCCCTACAAAAGCGGCATGCGCGGCATCGACCGAGGGGCCGTCGCGGAAGCCATTGATCTTCTCGAACAGCAGGATGTGGCGCTTGCCGGCGGGCAGGTCAAAATGCGGACGGTCATTGTCATAGCGGGCACAGCGGGCGCTGCGGTCGGCGGCGGTGATCGGCACAGCGTGCAAGGCGGCATCGGCTGGGATCAGCGCATCCCCCGCCTTGCCCATAAAGCCCGCGGCCTCGCGCAGCGACAGGATCGCCGCGAAGCTGGGCGGGTCGGTGCGCACAAAGATGGCGGGCATATGCGCGAAGGATATGCCGAGCCGCGTCTCGGCCACCCCGCGCGCCGCCGGGCTGAGCAAAATATCGATTAGCGGCGCATTGACCGAGAAGGGGGCATCGCGCCCCGGGCAATCGGTCACCGGATGTGCCGCAGCCGCACCGGCAGTGGCCGGCATCGCGCAGGCCGCCGCCGCGAGGATTATTGCCGTGAAGTAGCGCATGTCTCAACCCCTTTTGCCGCCGAGCAATTATTAACCTTGGCCTAGTGGATTGATTTTGACATTCGAGTCCCGCTCGCGGCAAGGGGTGCTTTCGAATATCAAAATCATAAAATCCACTAGAAACAATATAATATCTAGTGGTTCTTATGTTTTCCGACATTTGCCTCTGCCCTTGGCGAAAGGGCCGAAAGGGATGCAAATGTCGGAAACGAACCACTAGCGCGGAGGGAGGCAATTGCAACGGCGGCGCTTCGCCTTGCCGCTCCGCCGGGGCGATGATCCGCGAACGCCCCTCCACCATCGCGTTGCCTGCATTAGACGCGGCCCAACATGGCGGGAGCGATACGATGCGGGCCAGCGATCACGGCATGCAATGGGCGTAGCGTACCGAGCGGACGGTGAGCGCGGGTGCCACCGATCTGGCGATGCTCAGGCCATATTGGCGGGCTATTGAGGGGGAAACCAGCGATGTCTGAACAGCACGTGCGGGTGGCGATCGTGACCGGGGCCAGCTCGGGGATCGGCAGGGAGGCGGCCAAGGCGCTGGCCGCGCAAGGCTGGCGAGTGATCGCGACCGGGCGTGACCCTGCGCGCGCTGCCGCTGCCGAGGCCGAGATCCGCGCGGCCAGCCATGGCGCCAAAACCCCCGCGCCGGTCACTATGCTAACCGCCGATCTGGCACTGATGGCCGAGGCCGAGGCGCTGGCCGACCGGATCGCTGCGTTGACCCCGCGCGTCGACGTGCTGATCAACAATGCCGGCGGTATGGCGGGCGCAATGGTGATGACCAGCGAGGGCCTTGAGGCCAATTTCGCAGGCAACCACCTCGGGCCATTTGTGCTGACACTGCGGCTGCTGCCATTGCTGCGCGCCGCCGCCAGCCAAGCCACACCCGGTGCGGTGCGGATCCTCAACACCGCCTCCGATGCCAGCGAGATGATCCCGGCGCTCAATCTGGACGACATGCAGAACCTTGCGCATTTCAGCGTCGGCGCCGCCTATTGCAGCGGCAAGCTGGCCAATGTGCTGTTCGCGCGCGCCCTCGCGACGCGGCTGGCTGGCGAGGGCATCGTCGCACATAGCGTCCATCCCGGCACCGTCGATTCCAACTTCTTCGCCAACGCCCCCGCCGCGACCCGCGCCCATACCGACAAGATGGCCAAGATGTCCGAGGCCGAGGGCGCCGATACGCTGATCTGGCTGGCCACGGCAGACGAGCCCGGGCAGGTCACCGGCGAATATTGGCATCGCCGGGCGCTGCGGACCGCCCATCCGCTGATGCATGATCCTGCCTTTATCGACCGTTTTTGGGACGCCAGCACTGCTCTGGTGGCCACGGCGCGGCTGGGTAGGGACAAATGTCCCGCGCATTGAGCGGCTTGCGCTTATCGGCCGGTATACGCATAAACGTGTGTGAGGCTGGCGGGTGACGGGCAGCGATGCGGGGGAATGTGTTGCGGTTTGTATGGGCTTTTTGCGCGCTGTTGCTCGGCCTGCTGGGCTTTGCCGGGGTGGCCAACGCGTCCAGCTGCGCGATAGCCACCGCGCAAGGCACCACCGGCCCCGCCGCATGGCAGACCTACTGCTGGATCGACCTTTCCGCGTATGATGACACCAACGCCCGTACCGCCAGCGGCCAGAATTTCAGCCTGACGCTGGATGATGGCACAGTGATGTCGTTCAACATGAAAGTCACCACCCCCAATGCGCTGACCGCCATTGGTGCCCCGTCGTGGAGCGGCGCGGCGATCGGCAACACTGCATTTCTGGGCATCACCGGCAAGCCGGTGCTTTATCAGACCGGGGTGGGCACCTCGACCGTGGTGATATCGGGCATCCTGCTGACCCCGCCCGCCGGCGCCGGCGGGGCAACGGCCTATATGATGATCGCTGCCGATGGCGAATCGACCAATAACGGCGAAACCCTCAGTTTTGCGACCAATGGCGGCAATTGGTTGTTGCTGGATCAGGCCGGGCCGATCTCCGGATCGACCTATCCGACCGCTACCGGCACCGGCACCGCGACGTTCACCGAGACCGGCGTGGCGGGCACGGTTGGCGCCTATATCATGGGCAGCAACACGCCGACCACGCTCACCACCACATTGGTCGCCGGCGGTTTGCAGGGGGCGATGTTCGCGGTGCGCTTTGCCGCCTTGCGGCTGGCTACGGTGATCACCGGCACGCGTGCGGTGGCGGCCGATCAATTCACCTCGGCGATTCTGGCCACCGCGAACAGCGCGGTGCTGTCCTCTGGCGCGACGTCGGGTAGCGGGCTGGGGCCGTTCTATTCGGCGTCGGTGTCGACCTCCGCAGCGGTGCCGTTGACGGTGCAGGAGAGTATGGCGCCGGGCAGCACCGACACGGTCGCGCATTACCGTTCGGTGCTGAGTTGCGTCAACGCCACCGCAGGGTCGAGCACGGTGATGCCATCGGGAGTGATGACCATATCCTACGCGTTGCCGTCTCTCCAATTTGGTGATTTGTTGCAATGTACTTTCACCGAAACGCCGTATCCGCACCTCACTTTGACCAAGGCTCTGGCGGCGTCGGGGCGGCAATTTACCGGCGATCAATTCATCATCGGCATCAACCAAGGCGCGACCGGCATCGCCAGCGTTACCACCGGCGGCACTGGCGCCACGCTGACCACCGCGACCACCGGGCAGTTTCAGGTAACCGCCGGCACCGCCTATACATTTGGCGAGCAACCCGCCGGAACAACCGTTATGGCACAATATACGTCGACGATGGGTTGCATCAACAGCTATGCCGCCTCGACCACCACGCTGCCCACCACGGTGAGTGGTAGCATCACGCCGTTGATCGGCGACGTGGTGGCCTGTACGATCACCAATACCAAAGTGGCAGCGAACGCCAGCCTTACGGTCCTGAAGAGCTCGACGATTATATCCGATCCGGTTAACGGCACGACCAATGCGCGGTTCATCCCCGGCGCCATCGTGCGCTATACCTTCACCGTCGCCAACTCCGGGCCGAGCGCGGTGGACAATAATACCGTCCTGTTGATCGATGCGCTGCCCAGCCAGCTCAGCGTCGGCACCGCTGCCAGCCCGAGCTTTGCGCAAGGCAGCCAGACCAGCGGGCTGACCTTCACCGCCGGGACCGACATCGCTTATTCGAATTCGGCTACCGCGCCGACGACCTATGCCGGCTGCACCTATACCCCGGTGGCGGCCTATGATCCGGCGGTGCGGTTTATCTGCATCAACCCCAAGGGCGTGATGGCCGGATCGAACGGGACGGCGCCGGGCTTCACGCTGAGCATTCAGGCATCGATCAAATAGGCCGCGAACCTATTTGGCGTGACCGTCCAGCCCGAGGAAAGCGAAGGTTCCGGTATCGAACTTCACCTTCAGCGTCGCGAACACGCCGCGGTTGGTGTTGTTCGCGGCGGAAAAATCGGGATCGCGATAGCCGGAGAAATTGTACCCCACCACCAGCAACACGTCCTTGCGCGGCACGAACCCGATCTGCGGCCCCGCCGAATAGCTGGTGGTGTGATCTGACACATTGGCGCGCACCGTGACGCTGCCGCCCACTTCGATCCTTGCGCCGATACCGATATGCGCATCGACCCCGGCCAGCACGGTGGTCCCGGCCAGATTGTACCCGTCATAGGCATCGAAATTGTGGCGAACCGCCGTGAACACCCCGATTTCGGAGCGCTGGACAAAATTGTCCTCCTCCTCATCGACGTTTTTGGGCGACCAATTGGCCGAAACGCTGGCGATTACGCGGCGTGATTTGGCGTTGCCGCTGATCGCGAGGTCGGTGGTCCCGGCGGTGCCGGCGATCCCGGCAATGCTGGAGGCGGAAAGCACGCCGCTGGTCGCAACCGACGCGGCAAGCACGGTGTCGCTGCGGTATTCGGCCTTGGTCAGCAGCGCGAAACCGCTGCCCGCCGGGCGATATGCCGCGGCAATCGTGCTGTCGAGCACCGATGACGCGCTGCCATCGGTCCCGGTGGCACGCGTTACGGTGAAGCCCGAGCCGACGACGCTGCCTTCACCCAGCTGGCGGATTGCGCCGAAGGTGACGCCCCGCCGTTCGGCATATTGGCCATTGCGCATCTCGCCGCGCAGGGTCGCGCTCCACAGCCCGGCGCGCCAGGTGGCACCCAGGGTGGCGGCGGTGAAATTCTCGGTCAGCGTGCCGCTGCCATTGAGCTGACCGCCGGTGACCACGGGCTGGGCCGGGTTGATGATTTTGCTCGTATCGATGCCGCCCAGCACCTTGTTGGCGTCGAGCGAGGCATCGACGGTCAGGTGCTTGGTGATGTCCAGCGATTGCGACAAGCCAAAGGCGGCGAAGCTGCGCGCGCCATACTCGGCAATGCTCTGGTCGCCGGCGGTGGCGGTGACCTTGGCCCCGCGCCACGGCTGCATCTCGAAACCGATCCGCCCGGTGCGGGTGGAAATGGCACTCCCATGCGCGATCTCATAACTGCCGATCAGCTTGACCTTGGGGGTCAGCAGATAGCGCAGGGTCAGCGTATCGGTGGCGGGTTGATCAATGGATTGGGTCTGGCCCAGGCCAAAGCTGGTGGCGGCCTCGATCTCGAGCCGGCCCTTGAAGAACTGCTTGGCCACACCTGCTTCGATCACCGTCGAGTGATCGGTGTCGCCGGTGGCCAGCCGGTCGTTCAGCGTGCTGATGCCAAGGCGCAGGTCGGCGGCGCGGGTCTTGTACTCGGCCTTGACCTGCAGGGCCTGGCGCATTTCATCATTGGTCAGACTGTGGTCGATCCACGCGCTGGTGGTGATGGACAGCGCCTCATTGATGCGTAGCCGGGCGTCGAGCCCGAATTTCCGGCGGCCCTGCTCGGCAGTGGCGTTCTGGCCGGCGCCATAGCCCTGATCGGTCGAGCGGGCATAGGCCAGCATGTCGAGCTTGTGGTCGTGATGCTCGGCCTCGACCTGCCACGCCTGGCTAATGGTGCCATTGGTCTGGCTGACCCCGGCTTCGGCACGAATTTCGGTCTTTGCGGAGAGCTTGGCTTTGAGGTCGACTGCGCCCAGATTGGTCCGGCCCAGATCGCTGTGATCGCTGATAGCGGTGGCGCCGACGCGGACCTTGCCATTGTGGCTGGTCCAGTCGGCACGCACGCCGCCGACCAGCGCATCGGCGGCGCCAACGGCGGGATCGACATCGTAATCGGCGACGATGAACTGCGGGTTGAGCGAGGGATCATGGCTCAAGATCGGTTGTTTGAAGGTCACGGTGCCGGCCAGCAGGTCGATGTCATAATCGGTAAAGCGCGTCAGCTCCTGCGTCGACACGATCACTTCCGAACGGAAACGGTCGCGCACCACCAGTGTGATATGTTCGCTATTCGCCACCACGACATTGCTGCCCAGCGAATAGGGGCCGGACAGGCCGCCGCCCTGGATCTCGATGTGGCGATGCGTGGTCGCGGTCTTGGCGCCGAACGCCTGCATATGCAGCCCGCCGATGCTGGCTTCGGCCTTTACGCCCGTGAGAGTGCGCTGATAGCGGGCGAGCTGCGTCTGGGCGAAGCCAGTCTCGAAATCGCCGAACAACGCGTAGAAGCCCTTAGCCTCGATGCGGACATAGAGCTTGTTGCGGCTGGCCGCATCGAAACGCCGGCTCGAACCATCGGCGAACACCGTGTAATAGGCGCGGGGATCAATCGCGCCTAGCAACTGCTGATCGCCGGTCTGCTTGGCGCTGTCATAGGCTACCGTCAGCAGATATTTGCCTAGCACGCGCCCCTTGGCATAGAATGCGGTGCGGGCATGGGTGCCCAGATCGCTGCTGAAGGTGCCGGTACGCTCCATCACATCGGCGATGCTGCGCGCGCCGACCGAACCTTCGGCAAGACCGACGAGAGTCCATTTCATGTCGCCGGGCACCACCCAGCTGTCGATGGCCTGTTGGCGCTTTTGCTGATGGTCCTCGAAATTGAAGTCGAGATGCAGCGCGCCGCTGACCAGCGTGGGGGCCAGCTCGATCAGCGCGATGCCATCGTCGCCCTTGACGGTCCAGTGCGGCGATGTCCGGCCCAGGCCCGACAGCGCGCGCGACTGCATCGCGTCAATGGCCTCGGCGCTCTCATACGACGAGCCCAGCGTATATTCGCCCGAGATGCCGGCATGGACCGGGCGGCCGTTGCGGTCGAGCACACGCAGCGCGATTACCGGACGCGTGCGCCCATCGGCGACCAGATGCGTCAACTGGGGCACCAGCTGTACCTGAACGGCCAACTGGTTGAAATGGACCTCGCGGGTCAGCGTCTGCGCGACGGAGCCATCGGCGTTGCGGATGGTGGCGATCAGATGCGTGCTCTCGCCTTCGATCGGAACACCGCGCCATATCGAGACTGCCCAGGCGCCATTGGCCGAGACCTTGACCCCGTCGAAGGCGACCGGCGGCACCGGGGCGCCATTGGCCGACAGCTCAATCTTTTGACCGGAGCGGTGGCGGATGACGACACGCAGGACGGGCGCGCGGGGGTTGTAATCGATGGCGGGGAACAGGAAATCGGCGGGGCCATCGCCCTGCGCCAGCCAGTCGGTCAGGCCGCCGGCCGCCGCCCGGTCCGACAGCGTGCCGTCGGGCATGGTGGTGGCGTCGGGGTCGGGCTTGGCGTTGGAAGCGGCCGGCGCGGCATCATCGTGGCCGCGGGCCGGCAATGTGGCATAGAAATCCGCGACCGCGAGGCTGCCGCCCTGACCGCTGACGAAGCGCGAGATGGCGCTGCCGGCGGTGCGCGCGCTGCGGCCGCAATCAAGGAACTGGCCGCCCTCGGGCAGGGTCGAGGGCATGACCTGCGCGACATGATCGCCGGGGACCAGGCCGTCGAAGTGGTAACGCCCGTCGCGGTCGGTAACGGCAAAGCTGCCATCCTCCAGCATCACGCGGACGCCGGGGATGCCGTGATGCGGGTCATGCGCGACGCAGCCGCCATCGGTGACGCGGCCGATCACGGTCATGCGGTCGGTGAGGTTGTCGGCCTCGATGCGGACGATGGCGCTGGCATAGGCGGGCAGGCCGCGCGAGTCGGTGGCGGTGGCCTTGTTCTCGGCCTGACCGGGCGCGGCACCGGACCTGACGGTGGCGGCATAGGTGACTACCGCGCTGGCGCCGGGGGCTAGTGTGCCAATCGCGACGGTCATCGAGGAACCGTCAGCAGCGAATGTTGCAGCACCTTGGATAGTTTGTCCGTTGACGCGAACCGAATTGGCACGAAAGCGGAGTGAGCGGGCGGGCGTATCAACCACCGACACGCCGCGCTTCACATGCAGCGTATCGGTGTTGCGCGCGGTCAGTGTATAGAACACCACATCCCCGGGCTGAGCCGAGGCGCGCGAAGCGGTTTTGGTCAGCGATACTGCGACTGGCGGGCGGTCGACCGGGATGTCGACCCGCACCGATTCCGGGCTGGCGATGGTCAGCGCGCCGCCATAGGACGCAGCGGTGATGATCGTCGGGCTGCCATCAGGACGCACGATGCCGGCCAGGCCAGCCTGCGCGACCGCAGAAGGCGCGATATAGGGCGAGGGCGGGGTGATCAGGATCTTGTACTGGCCGGTATAGACCAGCGGGAAGCGATATTCGCCCGGCAGCAGCTGGTAATTGTTGCCCAGCGCGTCCTTGACGGTCGAGCCGCTGATCTCGGTCGAGGGCCATGCGGTGACGCCGTCGGGCGCCAGAACGCGGGCCGGCTGGCCGGTCGTGGCATCAACCAGCGTGATCTGCGCGCCATTGACCGGGGTGCCGTCCTCGCTATCGAACACAATACCGAACGGGTCGGCCAGAACTTCCAGTTGCGCGGTAGCAATGGGGGTGGTCTGGCTGGAAATCACGGCCTGGATGGCGATTGTGTCGCCGGCATTGACGCTGAGATGGCAATCGCCGGCGACCGGCTGGGGCGGAATGCCGGTGGTGGGCACCGCGCCAACGAAGACGCCGCTGTTCGGGCCGGTTTCGAATGCCTGTATGGTTTCCCGGTCACCGCTGGATGTAACCAAAACGGTTGTTACACTGTCAATCACATTCGCGTTCAGGTTCGCTTGCGGCGCGTAGAGCCGAAAATAGAACACGTCGCCGATATGCACTGTGGTCGCCTGCTCGACGGAGGCGACCTGGGTGTTACCGGTAAAGATGCCTGGAACGTTGAGCGTCTGGCCACCGCACATTGAGGGGGTGAAAGACAGCGGGGTTGTCGCGCCCTGCGAGACCACAAAGGTCTGCAGCGTTACCGGTGTGGGCGAGACTGAAAAAACGACGCTGTTCGACACAGCCGAAACCGGCTGTCCCGACAGCGTCCAAGACGCCGTGGCGGTGTTGGTGATCGTCTGTGCCTTCAACCCGGGCGCGATCAGCAAGCCCAGGGCGCACGAAGACGCCACCGCCACCTGCCTCAAAAGGCGGAAGCAGTTCTTCATTGTATTGTTGGTGAGGCGGCAAGCCACGCTTTGTGTCCTGCCGCCCCCCTTCCTCAATTAATCGTCACGCGGAACCGCAGCGTTTCGGTAGCGCCTGCGGCCAGATTGTTCAGTGTGCCGCTGACGGTCGGCGTCGGAGCGGCCGAATAGGTGCCCCCCGCCGCGCCGTCGGCATTGCAGGTCGAGGTGCCGTTGTTGAACGTACCGTTTTGCAGCACGTTGAAGCTGGCGACATAGCTCGTCTGCGAGGGCAGAGGATCGCCGATGGCCAGATTGGTGGCCGTGGCAGCGCCCGCAGCATTGGCGACAACGATGCAATATTCCACCACGGCGCCCGGAATTGCCTTGGGGCTGGTGGTGCCGTTGATCGGATCGCTGATGATGGTGCTCAGCTTTTGTACGGTGAGCTGCGCCGCCGAAACGGTGTAGTCGCCTTTGGCCGACATCTTGTCATCATTTGCAACATCGGTACCGCCGGTGCCAACGCCGTCTGCAAAGACGGTGAAGCTGGTGCCCTGCTTGGTGCCATTGACCAGAGTCTGGTTGGCGGTCGTGCCGGTGCTGCTTGCGGCCGAACCCTGGCCGGTTGCGGTCAGAACCACGCCGGCAACCTGGGTGTTGGTGGCGCTGCTCGGTACGTTCGCCAGGACGAAGATCGTCTTGGTGGCGTCCGGGGCAACGTCATTCAGCGAGGTGATCACCGCATCACCAGCCGCATAGACTCCCGTACCCGCCGTATCGGCGTAATACGTGAAGCTGGCGACGTCGAACGCATCGGTGCCGCCGTGCTGCGCGGTGGCGCCGGTGGTCTGGTTGGTGGCGGCCAGCCCGAAGCTGAGCGTGTCGTTCGACGAGTTGGTAACCTGCCAGGTGGTCACAGCGCCGGTCTGGCCCGGCGACACCGCTGTGGTGGAGCCGGTGTTGACGACGGTGAAATTGACCTTGCGGTCAACCGTGATCACATTCGAGGCCGAACTGGCCGTCTGGGCAACGCCGCCAACGTTGAAGTTGACGCTAACCGTATTGGTAATCGTAGAACCGGCGAGTGTACCTGCGGCGCTAGCCGTGGTCGCACCCAGCACGGAGAGAGCGGCAAAAGAAACCGCCCCCAACAGTTTGCTGGTGAATGTCATTATAGCCTCCATGGTGTGTAACTGACCCGCTTACCCCGCCCGCGAATCTGGGCCAGACCGTGCCCGCTCAGCGGACCACGGCATGATACGAAACTGTGGCCGAAGCCCCCGGCGCGATGGCAGCGATGGTCCAGCGCAGGTGGCTGACATCGCTGGCCTGCGCGGCGCGGCGGCCGCCTTTGCCGTCGCTGACGGTCAGTGCGGCAAGCTTGCCCCAGCTGGCGCCGCCATCGACCGACACGTCGAAGGTGCCGAAGCCGTCGCTGGCCAGCAGGACCTGCGCTGGCACCGGATCAACCAGCACAAAATTGGTCGCCGGCACCGCGCCGTCATTGTGGCAGATCATCGTGATCACCAGATGGTTGCCCGGCGAAACCGTCGTAGCATCGACCAGCTCATGCCGGATCGCGGTGCCCTCGGTGACGATCCTGTCGAGCTGCATTGTGTTGGACACCGAGACAGTGGCACCGGGGGCCGCAAAAGCGACTGGCGCCATGGACAAGCCGGCAACAAGCCCAACCAGGCAGATTAAAGGTTTGATACGCAAAGCGAATTCCTTAGTTGATCTTGACTTTGAAGGTAACTGTCTTGTCGGCGGTGCCGCCCGCGACATTGCCCAGCGCGACGCTGATTCCGGTGGCGGTGACGGTGCCGGCATCGGCGTCCGAGGCATCGGTCAGCGCACTGCCCGCCAGCGTCATCGTGCCCGGCTCATAGGTGGTGCCGGCGGGGAAATTATCCGCGATGGTCACGCCATTGGCCGTGCCGCTGCCGGTAGTGTGCGATACTAGCGTGTAGGTCACGACCGCGCCCGGCAGCGGGGTGGAGCCGCCGAACGGATCGACGATGCTGGCGGTCTTGGTCAGGGCGACCGTTGCCTGGCTGATCGTGATCTGACCCGGAGCGGCGGCGGTGGCGGTGGTGGCGCCGACCACCGCGTCAACCCCGCCCGCGCCCTTGCCGGCGAACACCGTACCTGCCGGGCCGCTGCCGATCACCGAGGTGGCGTTGAGCTTGACGGTGCTGGTCTGGCCATCGGTGGCGGTGCCCGGCACGTTGACGACCACAAAGATCTTGAGCGACGTATCGGGAGCCATGCTGGGCCCGGCCGCGCCATTGGTCACCACGGTGTCGCCAGCATCATACACGCCGTCGCCATTGGTATCGATCGCGACCGTCTGGATGGTGCCGTTGAAACCGTTGCCCGGGACGGCCGGGTTGGCATTGAGGTTGAACGGCTCGCTGCCGTTGCCGCTGTTGGTAACCTGATAGGTAAGGGTGGCGGTGCCGGTACCGGCCACGACCGGCGCGCTGTTCAGCGAGGTGACCGCAACGTTGAGCAGTTCGGCAACCTTGACGCTGACGGTGTTCGACTGAACCGTGCTGGTCGTCGAACCGCTGGTAAACGTCGCCGAGGCGGTGTTGACGATCACGGTTCCCGCAGCGGTCCCCGTTGCATGCGCGGTTCCCGTGAGCGATGTGACAAGGGCCAGAGTGCTGGCGGCGACAAGGATGCGGGCTTGCTTCATGCCGCATTCTATATGTCAGGTGTAGTTACCGTAAGGTTGACGCGCAGGGGGTCTACATAGGCATTTCCTCAAGAAAGATAGAGTTTGTTAATTGTGTGATATGAAATAAAACAGAGAAAATTGGGTAAAAATTTATTAACGCAATGATAAAAAGCCATTAATGGGAAATTTTAACTACGGATAGTTGTGCGATAACATGGTTAATTGGTATTAATACATCGATATATACTTGAAGATTTGACTATATCAGTTAAATATGTAGCTCATTTGGTGATGTGGGCGCGCGACAGCAATATGGCAATCCTATGGTATGCGAACCCATGACACTGAGGCGGTTGGGTATGGGCGGGCAATTGGCCGGTGTTTGGTGAATGGGTTCGCGGGGGCTGCGCCGATATCCAACAGAGATTTCGTGCCCCCGGCGATTTTCGGCCCGCAGATGCAAGGCCCCGATTTGGCGCAATTGCCTGGGGGCCGGGTCGGTGCCCCGGCTTTCGGGCTATTGCCTCGATCTGTATCGAACCGGTATTCGTGAACACTTGCGTCGTGACGAGATAGGGTGCAGATACCGCGCCACACCGATTGCTTGACGGAGATCTTGAACCATGCGTGAATTTCATAATGTCCTGGCTTCCGTGGCATTTGCCGTGGCGAGCCTTTCTTTCGCAACCGCTGCCGAGGCACTTGCCCCGGCACAGGCCAACCGCACCTGGGTTTCCGGCGTTGGTGACGATACCAACCCCTGCTCGCGCACCGCGCCCTGCAAGACCTTCGCCGGCGCGATCAGCAAGACCGCGGCTGGCGGCGAGATCAACGTGCTCGATCCGGGCGGTTTCGGCGCGCTGACCATCACAAAGGCGATCACTGTCCGGGCCGACAACGTTGAGGCGGGCGTTCTGGTGTCTGGCGTCAATGGCTTTGTCGTCTCCGCCGGCGCTGCCGATCATGTCGTGATCGACGGGCTCGATTTCGAAGGGGTCGGCACCGGGCTCTCGGGCATTGAAGTGGTTTCTGCCGGCGACGTGCTGATCCGCAACTGCATCATCCGCGATTTCAAGGCGGGCAACGCGTCCGGCGTGCACCTGAGCAATACGGCGCTGGTCCGCGTGACCATCGATCACACCACGATCTATAACAACGGCACTGGTGTCTCGATCGCCTCTTCGCCGAATACGGGCAAGGTGAAGCTGCAAGATTCTCTGGTGCTCTCCAACCCCACTGCCGGGGTCAAGGTGGTTGGCTCGGGCAACAATGTAACGATCGCCGGTTCGACGGTGATCGGCAGCACCAAGGCGCTGGACTTTGTCGCGGGCGGCGGTTCGGCCAGCTCGTATGGCAACAATGTCCTGTCCGCTGGCGACACGCCAGTGGCGCTCTCGCTGCAATAAATAGCATACGCGGTACGCGGGGATGACGCTCGGGCCGATGCCCGAGCGTTTTCCTGTTTTGCGCCCAACAGATTTGGCCGCAGGTTCGGCCCAAATTTGGCTTGGGTGCAGCGGGGCCGCCCGCCTCAAGCGATCTGGTAGATCCGCTCGAAATCGGCCTCGGCGGCCGGGCGCCCCGGCGATTCATGTCCGGCAATAGCGGTGCGGTGCATCACGCGGCCCTGATCTGTATAGGGCACAACGCGGTGCATCAGGCCCTGATTGTCCCACACCACCAGATCGCCCACGGTCCAGTCATGGCGATAGACAAAGGCGGGCTGCGCCGCCCATTGCTGCAACCGGGTCAACAGCGCACGGCCATGCGCCCCCGGCATCCCGACGATCCCATCGGCATGCGTCCCCAGCAGCAGCGATTTGCGCCCGCTCTCATGCGTCCACACCAGCGGCTGTTCCATGACGGCTGCCATCGCGCGATACCGGGCGACGCGCTCCGGCGTGGGCACGCCGTGGACCGGGCGTACCGCAGCCTCGATGGTGTGGATGACGCGCAAATCCTCATACGCGCGCTTGTCCGCCTCGGAGAGCCCGTCATAGGCGGCATAGAGGTTGGCGAACTCGGTGGCGCCGCCACTCTCCGACAGGGCGCGTGCCGCGAGCAGGGTTGCCTTGGGCACCGGCTGGTCGATGGTGACCCCGTCGATGTGCCAGAAAAACGTGCCCAGCACGTAATCGGGTTCACTGTTGAGCTTCCGGTCCAGCGTAATCTTGTAGACGCCGGGGGTGGTGGCGTCCGATCCGGGCACGGCGCGGGTGAAATTAACCATACCGCCCATCGCATCGGTCAGCGCCAGCTGCTCTGTATCGCTGGCGTTGAGGCGCGGGAACACCAGCACGCCGCGCTCCTCCAGCGCCACTTTCAGTTCGGCGATGACATCGGGATCGAGCAGCGAGGCCTTATCGATGGTCACGGTGCTGCCGATGGCAGGGGTGATCGGGGTCAGGGTGCACGGCATGGCGGGGCTCCGGGTTGAGAAATACCTCGCAACTATGCCCCGGTTCCCGCGCCAAGCCCATCGCCAAAACGCATTCGCACGGCAACCGCGCCATAACAGCGCCGGTGCGGTGCGATCGCGCTCAGCTGTGCCACAGTTCTGGCAGACGGTCGTGCAGCGCCGCCAGCTTCGGCATGTCGAAATGCGCGATATAGGCGGCGTTGGGATTGTGCCGCAGATAGCCCTGATGATAGGCCTCGGCCGGATAGAACTGCCCATTTTCCAGCCTGGTTGCGATCGGCCGGGAGAAGGTATGCGCCGCGCCCAACGCCGCAATATAGGTCACGGCCTCGGCGCGCTGGGCCGGGGTTTGCGCGAATATCGCCGAGCGATAGCTGTGGCCGCTGTCGGGATATTGGCCCTCGACCTGCGTCGGGTCATGCGCGACCGCGAAAAAGACCTTGAGCAATTGCCCATAGCTGACCACCGCCGGGTCATAGGTGATGCGCACCGCCTCGGCATGGCCGGTGGTTTCGGAGGAGACGTCGCCGTAATTGGCGGTGGCGGCGGTGCCCCCGGCATATCCGGCGGTGACCGATTTGACACCCTTCACATGCTCATACACGCCCTCCATGCCCCAGAAGCAGCCGCCCGCGACCACCGCCACGGCATTGCCATGCGGCTGGGCCATTTCGCGGGGCGGTTCGGGGAAGGGCACCGGCGCGGCGGCAACCGGGGCAAGGCCGCCGAACGCCGCGATGCCCGATGCGGTGACGGCCAGGATGGCGGCGAGGCTCAAGCGGTTCATGCGGATTTTCCTGGCGTGAATATGAGGGCGATACCGTTCATGCAATACCGCTTGCCGGTGGGGCGAGGGCCATCGTCGAACACATGGCCGAGGTGCCCGGCGCAGCGCGCGCAGTGGATTTCGTTGCGGACATCGCCCAGCTCGTAATCGGCCTTTGAGCCGGTTGCCCCGGGCAGCGCGGCCCAAAAGCTGGGCCAGCCGGTGCCGCTGTCGAACTTGGTGCCCGACGCGAACAGCGGCAGCGCGCAGCCGGCGCAGCCAAAGATGCCTGTGCGATGCTCATTCAGCAGCGGGCTGGTGAACGGTGCCTCGGTGCCGGCATGGCGCAGCACCGCATAGGCGCCGGACGACAGGCGGGCGCGCCATTGCGCGTCGGTGAAGCTGATGGTGGTGATCGGCCCGGCGAGCGCAGGCCCGGCGGCGATCAACGCGAGCCCGCTGACGCCATAGAACATCAGGTCGCGTCGGTTGCAATGGAACATGAGAGTCCTTTCATCCGCCAATATGGTGCCCGCGGGGTCATATTACCAGTACGGGCCGACCATGCGATTGGTTGCAGATGGCGGCACAGAAATATGCGCCATCGCGCGAAACCTTCGTCGATGCACCGGCGAATCGGGCAGGGTAACGCCCCTCAATGCCCGCCTTCGGTGCCGGTCAGCCGGGTCAGCTTGATACGCGGAGTGATCCACACCATTGCCGATGACAGGAACAGCACCGCCGCCGCGACCATGAATGTGTGGTTCACCGCCATGGTGACCGCCTCCTTGTCGACCAGATTGGAGATCAACGCCCGCGCCTGAGGCCCCGGAATCCCCCGCGCCAACAGGCTGGCCTGGGCGGCATCGGGGTGAATGCGGCCCGCCAGCGCGTTGCGTGACACGATCTGCGCATCGCCCCAGATGGTCAGCACCAGCGACGTGGATATCGCCGTCGCCATCGTCCGCACGAAATTCTGGAGGCCCGCGGCCGATGCGGTCTCCTCCGGGCGCACCGCGCTCAGCGCCATCGTGGTCAGCGGGATCATCATCAGCGGCATGCCGAACCCCTGGGCGAACATCGGCCACGCCAGCCCGAAGGAATCGACCCCGCTGGTCCAGTTCGTGCGGGCCAGCGCCATCATCCCCATCCACCCGGTGCCGATGCAGACCAGCAGGCGCGGATCAACCCGGCGCATCAGCTTGGCGGCGAATGGCGCGATCAGCACCGCCGCAAAGGCGTGCATCGCCGTGATCTGCCCGGCCTTGGTCGCGGTATAGCCCAGCGTCGCCTGAAGCCATTGCGGTACCACTACTATGCCCGCGAAGAACGACCCGAAGCACAAAGCCTGTGTCGCCACGGTGGCGCTAAAGCCGAGATGGCGGAATACGCGGAGGTCGACGATCGGATGCTCCTCGGTCAGCTCCCAGATCAGGAAGGCGCAGAAGCCGACAATCGCGCCCGCCGTGAGCCCGACAATCCGCCAGTCATTGAACCAGTCATGGTCGCGCCCGATGTCCAGCATCACCTGCAAACAACCGATCCAGAAGATCATCAGCACCAGCCCGACCTTGTCAATCGGCAACCGCTGCGTCGTGGTCTCCACCGAACGCAGCAGCATATAGCCGGCAAAGGTGCACACCGCCGCGATCGGCACGTTGATCAGGAATATCCAGTGCCAGCTGATATCGTCGCTGATGATGCCGCCCACGATCGGCCCAATGGCAGGGCCAGCGGTGACGGTCATCGCCCAGATCGTCATCGCCATCGTCCGCTTTTCGGGCGGGAACACCCGGACCAGCAGCGTCTGCGACATCGGCATGATCGGCCCGCCGCATAGGCCCTGACCGATGCGGCAGACCACGATCATCGTCAGCGACACCGAAAGCCCGCACATCAGGGAGAAAAATCCAAAACCCAGCATCGCCCACAGGAATACGCGCACCGTGCCAAACCTTTGTGCCAGCCAGCCGGTCAGCGGCACGCAGATCGCCTCGGCCACCGCATAGGAGGTGATGATCCAGGTGCCCTGACCGAGCGAAATCCCCAGATTGCCCGCGATATGCGGTACCGAAACGTTGGCAATGGTCAGGTCGAGCACGACCATGAAATTGCTCAGCGCCAGAACCAGCCCGGCCATAAGCTGGCGGGGCGCGCTCAGCATGAAGCCGGTGCTGCCGTCCGCCGATGGCGCCGCGCCGCTGGCCATGGCCTAACCGCCCGTCAGATCAATACTGGCATCACATGAAAGCCCGATGCCGAGCGGATGTTTGGCCAGTTCCTGCGGGTCAAGCGTGATCCGCACCGGCACGCGCTGCACCACCTTGATCCAGTTGCCGGTCGCATTCTGGGCCGGGATCAGCGCGGTGGCCGCGCCGGTCGCCGCCGCGATGCCCGAGACCTTGCCATGGAACACCACGCCCGAGCCATACAGATCGGTGGTCACCTCGGCCTTCATGCCGACGCGCACGCCGCGCAGCTGGCTTTCCTTGAAATTGGCGTCGACGAACATCTGCGACTGCGGCACGATCGCCATGATCGGAGTGCCGGCGGCAACCCGCTGGCCCACCTGGACCTGCCGGCCGCTCACCACACCGTCGATCGGCGCGCGGATCACCATGCGCCCGACTTCCAGCCGCGCCGATGTAAGCCGCGCCTGCGCCGCGCGCACGCCGGGGTCGCTGGCCTCGGTCAGCCCACTGACCAGCGCATCGGCGGCATTGGCCGTCCCGCGCGCCGCGCTGCGTGCCGCCTCGGCCTGGGCCAGCATTGCACGCGCCGCAGCCAGTGCCGCCTGTGCCTCAATCGCATTCTTGCGCGCGGTGGTGACTTCCTCGCCCGAGACACCGCCGATCCCGACCAGCGCCTCGCGCCGCGACAAATCGGCCCGCGCCTTGTCGACATCGGCGCTGGCCGAACCGACATGCGCCTGCGCCGAGGCAATATCGGCGGCACGCGCCCCGATCTGCGCGGTCAAAGCGGCGCCGGTGGCCTGAGACTGATGAAAGCGGCGCTGCGCCAGTGCCAGATCGGCCTCCGCGGAGCCTTCCGTCACCTGCGCATCGGCGGGATCGAGCATCGCCAGAACCGTGCCCTTACGGACGAATTGCGTGTTGCTGACCTCCACCGCGATCACCGTGGCTGAACTGAGCGGGGTGATCTGGGCCATTTCCGCACCGACATAGGCATCATCGGTATCCACCGAATTGCGCCCGATCAGCAGATACCACAAGGCATAGGCCGCCACGATCACCAGCACCGCCAGCCCCAGCCGGATCAGCCAGGTGCGGCGGGTGGTGGCGCGCTGGGCGTCGCCGGGTGGGACCTGTTCGGTATCGCTCATGGCTTGGTATCCTTGGGGGACGGGGCGTAACCGCCGCCGAGCGCGCGGATCAGGCGCACATCGGCGTCGCGCGCCGCCGCGTCCAGATTGCCCGCCGCCAGTTGCGCCTGCACCATCTTGTCCTGCGCGGCCAACACGTCGAGAAAGCTGGCCAAGCCGCCGCGATAGCGGGCCTGCGCGATCGCATAGGCCTCACCGGTGGCGCCGACGGCAGCGGTAACATCGGCATTCTGCGCATCGAGCGCGCCGCGCGCGGTTACCGCATCGGCGGCCTGCTGATAGGCGCCCAGCACGGTGCGGTTGTAATCGGCCAGCGCCAGATCGTAATCGGCCCGCGCGCCGCGATATTGCGCGCGGATCGCGCCGCCGTGAAAGATCGGCAGGCTGATCGCCGGGCCGATTGTGCCATAGGTTGAGTTGGTGTCCAACAATTGCCCCAGCCCGAGCGCCTGTAAGCCGTAGAGCGCGCTCAGCTTGATGGCCGGGAAAAAGCTGGCATGCGCCGCGCCGACCCGGCTGGCCGCAGCCTCCAGCCGGGCCCGTGCCGCCGCGACGTCGGCGCGCCGCGCGATCAGCTCGGTGCTGGCACCCGCCGGCAAGGCACGCGGGCTGAGCGGGGCAAGATGCGGCGCGGTGATCGACAGTCCGCGATCAGGCCCGGCCCCCACCAGCATCGCAAGCTGATGCCGGCGCATCGTCACCAATTGCTCGGCAGCGGCGAGATCGGCGCGCGCGGTGTCACCGCCCGCCTGTGCCAGCCGCAGACTGTCGCGCCGCTCCAGCCCCTGATCCAGCCGCCGGGCGATCAGGCTGGCGGTCTGGACCCGGTTCTGTGCCACCGCCAGCCTTAGATCGCGCAAGGCCATCGCCGCGCCCAGATCGGCATAAGCACTCGTCACCGCGCTCGCCAGCGCCAGCACGGCGGCTTGCGCATCGAGCGCTGCCGCTTGTCGCTCCGACGTGGCGGCAGCCAGCAGCGCGCGGTTCCTGCCCCACAGGTCGGGGTCAAACCCGAAGGCCAGCGACACATTCCCCTCATCGTTCCAGCCCTGCGGCAGGTACGGGATGAATTGCGGCGGGAAACCGGTGTTCAAACTCTGCCGGGTCAGCCCGATGCTGGCCTGCCCGTCCAGTGTCGGCAACAGGGCACTGCGCGCCGCGCCGGCCATCGCCGCGGCTTTGCGCAACCGCGCGGCGGCGGTGGCGACATCGGGCGAATGCGCCAGCGCCTCATCGACCAGCGCCGACAGTTGCGGATCGCCATAGGAATCCCACCACCGCGCGCCCGGCCATTCAGGAGGGGGCCAGGCCGCGTCGGCAGCAGGCAGGCTCTGGCTCGCGGCGATGCCATCGGGCGCCAGCGGCGCGGCCAGCGGCGCGCCACCCGGCACCGCAACACAGCCGCCAAGCATCGGCAGCGCCAGCAACACCAGCACAGCCAATCGGCCCGACTTTATGCGCGGAGGTTTGGGATTGATCAGCAACATGGCTTGTGCGGGCTTTTTCACCGCCAGCGCGCGGCGGTCAATGGAGATTTTCTTCGCAGCGCACAAATTCGCGCAGCGCTAGTGGATTGATTTTGACATTTGCATCCCCCGGCGGTTGGGATGGGTCTGCAAATGTCAAAATCGTAAAATCCACTAGAATCAGAATCTTCTAGTGGTCCGAAAAGATTCTGACATTCGAGCGCGACTTGGCCTCAACCGGTATCGAATGTCAGAATCGGACCACTAGCTATATCCGTTGGAATACGGCATCAGCGCGATTTCGCAGTTGGCAACTCCCGCCACCAACGGACGAACCGCGCCATGACCAATCTTGTTACGAAGCTGCTGCTGGCGCTTGCCATGCTGCTGCCCTTCGGCGCGCCGGCCCATGCTCGGGCCATGGAAGGGCGCGGCCCCGCGGTACTCGCCGCGTCATCGCTGCAGGAGGCGATCAACGCCGCCGCCGATGGCTGGGCCGCCGAAGGGCACGCCCGCCCGGTGATCTCGCTGGCCAGTTCGGCCGCGCTGGCGCGTCAGATTGAGGCTGGCGCGCCGGCCGACATCTTTATCAGCGCCGATGCGCAGTGGATGGACGAAATTTCCGCCAAAGGGCTGACTTTCCCGGCCAGCCGGCGCGATTTGGTGGGCAACCGGCTGGTGCTGATCGCCCCGGCAGCGAGCCGCGTCCGGCTGAGCATCACTCGCGGATTTCCGCTGGCTGCCGCGCTGGGCGAAGGGCGGCTGGCGTCCGGGGCGACCACATCGGTGCCCGCCGGCATCTATGCCAAACAGGCGCTGACCGCGCTGGGCGTGTGGGACGCGGTGGCGGGCAGACTGGCGGAGACCGAGAATGTGCGCGCGGCGCTGGCGTTGGTAAAGCATGGTGAAGTGCCGTTGGGCATCGTCTATGCCACCGACGCCCGCGCCGAGCCCGGCGTGCGCATCGTGGGCGTGTTCCCGGAAAGCAGCCACAAGCCGATCCGCTACCCGCTGGCCGTACTGACCGCATCGCGCCACCCTGATGCAGCAGCGTTCGAGCGGTTTCTGCTATCCGCCAAGGGTCGCGCGATCCTGCTGCGCTTTGGCTTTGTTGGGGTCTAAGGGTTTGTTAGCCACCTGCCGGCGGGGTAAGCCACAGGCTTGCGAAAAAGCGCCCTTTCGTGCTTGTTCGCCAAACATTCTCCCATGCTGACGCCGACCGAGTGGGGCATCATCTGGCTATCGCTGAAGGTCAGCGCGGCGGCGATGGCGGTGACGCTGCCGGTGGCGTTCGGGCTGGCGTATGTCTTGGCGCGGCGGCGGTTTGCGGGGTGGTTGCTGCTCGATGCGGTGGTGCATTTGCCGCTGGTGCTGCCCCCGGTGGTGACCGGCTGGCTGCTGTTGCTGGCGTTTGGCGCCAATGGGCCGGCGGGCCGCGTGCTGGCCACCTTGGGGATCAGCGTGATGTTCCGCTGGACCGGGGCGGCGCTGGCCTCCGCGGTGATGGCGCTGCCGTTGATGGTGCGGGCAATGCGCCTGTCGATCGAGGGGGTGGACCGTCGGCTTGAGGGCGCGGCGCGGGTTCTGGGCGCAGGGCGGTGGCGTGCGTTTGCGACTGTCACGCTGCCGCTGGCGATGCCGGGGGTGCTGGCCGGGCTGGTGTTGGGTTTTGCGCGTTCGGTGGGGGAGTTTGGCGCGACGATTACTTTCGTCGCGTCGATCCCCGGTGAGACACAGACCCTGCCGCTGGCGATCCACGATGCGCTGCAAACTCCCGGCGGGGAGAACGAGGTGACGCGGCTGGCGGTGGTGGCGGTGCTGCTATCGCTTGGCGCGCTGCTGGGGTCGGAGCTGCTGGTGCGGCGTGGGCGGGGCGGTGTCGCGCATGTCCTCTGACGCCTTCGCGGTCGACGTACAGTTGCACCGGGGCGGGGCCAAGATCGCTGCCGCATTCACCGCGCCTGCTGGCCTAACCGCACTGATCGGCCGATCGGGCGCGGGCAAGACCAGCGTTCTGGACATGATCGCCGGCCTGCTGCGCCCTGACATCGGCCGGATCGTGGTGGGCGGGACGGTGCTGTTCGACAGCGATGCCGGCATCGACCTGCCGCCCGAGGCGCGCGCCTGCGGCTATGTGTTTCAGGATCTGCGGCTGTTCCCGCACCGGCGCGTGCGCGACAATCTGCTGTTTGGCTGGCGGCTGGCCGCGCCTGAGCGCCGCTGGATGTCGCCCGATACGGCGGCGGATTTCCTCGGCATCGCGCATCTGATGGAGCGCTGGCCCGCCACGCTCTCGGGCGGAGAGGCGCAGCGGGTCGCGATCGGGCGCGCGCTGCTGTCGGCCCCGCGTTTCCTGTTGCTGGACGAGCCCCTGTCCTCGCTCGACATGGCGCGCCGTGCCGGGATCATCGCGGTGATCGCGCGGATCCGCGACGAGCTGAAGCTGCCGATCCTGTACGTCAGCCACGAAAACGCGGAGGTCGAGCAATTGGCGGGGACAGTGATTACGGTCGATTAGCGTTTTTCGAACGAAGCGAAGCGCAGTGACTCGGGAACTGCGAAGCGCAGTGACTCGGGAACGTCAGTCACCGAAGGTGAAAAACGCGGTAACCAACAAACCTAAAGCGCATAATTCACCTGCACTTTGAACTGCACCGGCGCGGTCAGTTGTCCTGCGACGCCGCTGTTTACTGGCGCGGAGCGTGCATATTGCACCACCGCCACCTCGACATCGCCATAGAATGACACCCGCCGTCCCAGCCGCAATTTCAAGCCAGGCGCGACTAATACGCGGGTATAGCCGGAATTGCCGGGGTCCCCATTGATGCCGCTGTCGCCCGCGCGCAGCGAACCCAGCAGCGCAAGACTGGGCGCGAGCCCGCCGCCCCCCAGCGGATAGCTGAGCCCCAAGGCCGCATCGGCCTCATTGCCCGGGCGATAGCCATCGCGGCTCATCACCGCGAACTGATACTGGCCCTGCGCGAACCAGCGTAGCTTCGTCCCCAGATGCCCGACATGATAGGCCCCGACTTGCAGGTCGGTGCTGCCGCTGCCCGGCATGGTATCGCGGTCGAACCCCGCACCACCCAGCGGGCCCAGCGGGCTGACCGAGCGCCCCGTCGGCAGTTTGATGCCGATGCTCAGACCGTTCGCCATATCGGCGGTCAGCCCGGTATAGGTCGCGCGCAGCATCGTATCGCCCAGCGCGGTGATGCCCCGCGTGTCCACCGTGCCCGCCGGCGCCGCGTATGTCCCGTCGTCGGTGGTGGTGAAGTGGCGCGTGACCAGCGGCACCTGCACCATCACCGTCCAGCGCGGGCTCAGCCGGTATTCGCCGCCGATGGTGGTGAAATCTGTGGCGATGCGCTGATCCGGATTGTCGGCGGGATTGGCACGGTGGCCATGTTCGCGCATCTGGTTCTGGACCAGCGTATCATAGCGCAGCCACAGCGAAGCGCCGCTGTCGGAGGCCATCGGCGTCAGGCTGCCATCGCCAATATCGAATATGTTGCAGCCGCAAGCGCAGGCGGCGGCGGGTTGGGGGATGAAAGCGGCGGCGGCCAGCAGCCAGCCGGCGGCGTGGTAAAATCTTTGGGTCATGCAGAAATGTCCGAATAAGCAGGGATGCGCGCCCGTTCACGATGGGGCGAGGTCGAGGCTTTCAGACATTGGCGGGCGGCGCTCTCGCCGGCGGATTACGCCTTGGGGCTGCGCCAGGGCTCTGTTCGGCCAGCAGATCGGCGGGTTTCGTGAGCGTTGCCGTATCCTGCGGCGCGGGCAGGGCGGGCTCGTCGCCGCCTGCCGCTGCCAGGCCGAGCACGGCGTAGGGGCAGGTAGTATGCTCGATCGGAGCCCCGCCATGCTGCCCCGCCAGCGGCAGAGCCAGCCGGTGCCCGCTGCTGCCGTCGCAGATGGTGACCGTGAGGCGCCCATGCCCGGCGTCCAGCATCGTCCCGCCGGGCAGCCCGACGCGCAGTATCAGCGCCGCCGCCAGCAACAGCACGGTCAGCCAGCGGTGGCCTAGCAACAGGGAGCGCAATTGGGCCATCCGCCGCCGGCTCTACCCGCCGCCGTGCAACTTGTCATCACGCCTTTGTCACCTCAGGGCGTTTGCGGCACCCGCCGGTTGACCAGCGGCCGCGCATAGGACGGATCGGCCATCCCACGCGACGATACCCCGTTGACGGCAATATCGGGCACATCGCCAAATGGCAGCGGCATCGGCGGCGGCAGGCATCCCCATTCGATGATATTGGTGCGCAGCGCGATCTTCCAGACGCCGCCCCGCCGTTCCACCCGGTCGATATAGCGCCCGCCGGCCATCCACAGGCTCTCATCGCGATTGCGCCCGACGAACAGGTAATAGGTCTCCGAATGCGCGACATCGCCGGTTATATCGAGCGTGTTGTTGAGCAGATTGTGATGCGTGACGATCTGCCCCGCCTCATGCATCGGCACCGCCCAGTCATAGCACCCCGCGACATCGCCGACGTATGGCCCCGCCGCCATTTCGGCATCATCATGGAACGCCGAGAGGTACAGCGCACGGTCGAACCGGTCCATCCCGCGCGAAAACCGCGTCAGGCAATCGCGGATGTCGGCCTCATCGGCAAGGCGTTCGAGCCGCGCCAGCCTCTCGGGCGTCAGACCCTCAAGCGCCACGGTAATTGACCTGGCGGATCGGCTTCCACAGCGGTGATCCGCGTGTCGCCCGCGCCGAGGGGATCACGCTGCCATCGACATCAGTGATGCCATATTCCATCGCCAGCTCGGTGGTGATGAAACTGCCGCCCGAGCGGTCCATGATCGCCGGATCGCAGGTCAGCGCGACAATCACCCGGCCCGGATGCTCGACGGTGCTGCCGGTCATATTGGTGATCGATTTGGTCATGCTGGCGCCCACTTTCGCCAAATTATCCTTCGCCTTCTCGGTCAGGGTCAGCCCCTGCCAGATCGACAGGGCGGCGACATTATAGGGCTCCAGCTCGATCGCCATATCGCGCGATATCCGGTCCACCGCACTCTTGGAGGTGCCGAAAATCACCCCATACGTATAAGTGACCGAAGCAAAGCCCGAGATCGCTACGATCAACCCGCGTCCCGCCGGCGCCATCAACTTGGCCGCATGCCATGCCGCGACATAGTTCGAGGTGATCCCCACCTCCCACATCTCAAGGTTGGACAGCGGCTTCTCCCAGAATGGTTTGCCATCCAGCAGATCGTCCGACAGAGAAAAGGCATTGTTGACCAGTATATCGAGCCGGCCCGCTTCGGTGGCGATCCGTGCGAACAACGCCGCCACTGCCGCATTATCACTATGGTCACAGGCGACCGCGATGCCGCGCCCGCCGCTGTCCTTGCCGCGCGCGTCGCATTCGGCAGCGGTTCCGCCGACGGTGCCCGGCAGGTAGTAATCGCCCTCGCGGATCGTGCGCCCGGTGACATAGACCGTCGCACCCTCAGAGGCGAGGACCAGCGCGACTCCCTTGCCGATGCCCCGGCTGGCCCCGGTGACCAGCGCGACCTTGCCGCTCAGGCGTCCCGTTGTTGCTCCGGCCATCACTGTGCTCCCTTGCCGAAAAAGCGCTCGCTGAAATCGCCCCGTGCGCGGCCGGCATAATGCGGCGCGCTGAACGGCATGCCCATCACCCCTGCGGACCAGTCGATCGCATCGCCCCGATCCTGATACCAGTCGTAGAGCATGGTGCGGCTGGCGATGCGCCATTCGCCATGCCGCCGCTCGAACACATCGAGATAGCGCCCGCCGATGACGATGTCCTGCTCGCTGGCCTTGCCCATATCGATGCGGTGGTAGGAGATGACCTGTGTTTCCGCGCGGGCATGCGCGCCGTCGCGATCGATATAGGTCTGGCCGAGCACATGCTGGGTGTTGGTGATGGCATCCGCGCCGGGCACCACCCATGCCAGATATTCCGCGAAATCGCCTTTGAACACGCCGTAATCGGTGACGGAATCGGGCCAATAGGCGGCAGAGATCAGAGCCGCATCGCGCCGGTCCTCACCGCGCGCCAGCACGATGATGCACTGACGGATCGCGTCACGATCGGCGATTGCCTGGAACTGCATCTCGAGATCGGGCGGGATGTTGCTCAAGGGTCCACTCCATTTTGTTTTGCCGCCGGGCGGCGGTTTGGACGCGGCATGGACCCATTTTTTTTCACCAGCAATCGCCGGTTAAGCTGCCCCCTTGAATATCGCCCCACCGCGCCCACATCGCGGACGCCCCCTTTACGGGCGATCACTTCGATCAATCGAGGACATCTCTCATGGCCAAGCCATTTCGCCTTGTTTCCGCGCTCAGTCTTGCCGCCGTGCTCGCGCTGGGCGTGCCGGGCGGCGCTTTGGCCGCCGATGCCACACTGGCGCAGGTTTCCGCCGCCGCGCATTCGGGCGACACCAAGGGTGCGCTGGCGATGATGGATCAGGTGCTGAAGGATCACCCGAAAAGCGCCAAGGCGCATTATATCGAGGCCGAACTGCTCGGCCACGCCCACCGCATCACCGACGCGCAGGGTGAGCTGGCCAAGGCTGAGCAACTCGCTCCCGGCCTGCCGTTTGCCAGCGCGCATTCGGTCGGCGCGCTTAAGGCGCAGCTGGCGGGAACGAGCGGCACGATCGGCGCGGCAAGGAGCGTGCCCGTTGCCCCCGCCGCAGCGTCGAGCTTTCCCTGGGGGATGATCGCCATCATCGGTCTGGTGCTGTTCGGCATGCTGGCGCTGATGCGGCGACGTTCGGCGCAGGCGCAGATGCCGGTGGGTACGGGCGGTTATACGCCGGGCTATGGCCCCGGAATGCAGCCGGGCATGGGGATGCAGCCGGGCATGGGGATGCAGCCCGGCATGGGCATGGGCGGTATGGGCGGGGGCATGGGTTCCGGCCTGATGGGCAGCCTGGCCTCGGGCGCCGCGATGGGCGCCGGCTTGGCCGTGGGCGAGGAAGTCGTCGGCCATATGTTCGGCGGCGGGCGCGAGCGTGACGGCTTTCACGATAGTTCCGCCAGCAACAGCTATACCGATCCCAATCAGGACATGGGCGGCAGCGACTTCGGTGTCAGCGACAGCGGCGGCTGGGGCGACAGCGGCGGAGACAGCGGCGGCGGCGATAGCGGCGGCTGGTAACACACCGCTCCAACCGATTGCCTCTTCACATTATCGCATTGGCAGGGCAGAACTTGGGGCCGGGCAGGACCCGCAAATCAATAACCCGGGGGGAGGGACATCCCCAGAACAGCAGGAGACTACCATGCGTAAGTTTGTTCCGATTCTGGCTTTGGCCGCGATGTTCGCCACCTCGATGATTGCCCCCACTGCTGCCGATGCAAAGGGCTGCCTGCGCGGCGCCGCCGCCGGCGCTGTGGCTGGCCATTATGCGCATCACCATGCGGTGCTGGGCGCGGTTGGCGGCTGCGTGGCCGCGCATGAATATTACAAGCACAAGGCCGCCAAGGCTGCGGCGGCAGCGCAGCCCGCGCATTGAGGCCCGGCTCCGGTCGGGCTTGAGCGATACCACAGACCCCCGGAGGCGCTGCCTTCGGGGGTTTTTGCGTCAGGCGGCCTTGACCGCCCAGCGCCCGGCCTGGCGCCGCTCTGCCGGAAGGTTCACCCCTGCGGCCTGATCGGCCCGCGCCGCCGCCAAACTTGCCAGCGCGTCCGACAGGTCGGCGATTTGCAGCGGTTTGGCGATATGCCCCTGCATCCCCGCCGCAAAGCAATTCTCGATATCCTCGGCAAAGGCATTGGCCGTCACCGCCACAATCGGCAGGTCGCGTGCGCTATGCCCGGCCGCGCGCAGGGCGCGTGCGGCGGCCAGCCCGTCCATCTCGGGCATGAACACATCCATCAGCACCATGTCGAACTGGTGACCCAGCTCCGCCGCCTTCTCGACCGCTGCCAGCGCTTCGAGGCCATTGCCGGCGATAGTCACGCTATGGCCCAGCCGTTCTAGCATGCCGCGCGCGATGATCTGGTTGGTGCGATTGTCCTCGGCGACCAGCAGGTAGAGCGCGGTCGCGCCGGCGTCGGACGGGATGGCGACCTCGCGCGGGGCCTCGCGGCGGTCGGCGACGAAGCTGACGGGCAGGCGCAGCGTCATCGTGGTGCCCACCCCCGGCGTGCTGTCCAGCCCCAGCGTTCCCCCCATCGCGCTCGCCAATTGCCGCGTGATCGGCAGGCCGAGGCCGGTGCCGGTGCTGCTGGCGCCAGAGCTGGAGCAGGAGCGGGCGCCCTGGACGAATTCCTCGAACACGGCGGCTTGCGCGTCGAGCGGAATGCCGATGCCGGTGTCGCGCACCGTCAGCACCAGCGTCTCGCCCTCGGCCACCGCGCCGACCACCACTTCGCCGGCCTCGGTGAATTTGACCGCATTGCCGATCAGATTGGCCAGCATCTGGCGCAGTCGCTGCTGATCGCCGCGCATCAATGGGGGCAACGCCGGATCGATATCGAGGCTGACGCTCAGTCCCTTGCGCGTCGCCACCCCGGTCATCATCGCCAGCGACCCGGTCAGCACCGCGCCCAGATCGACCACCTCATCGACCAGCTGAAACCGGCCCGCCTCGATCTTCGCTAGATCGAGCACATCATTGAGCAGCTGCATCATCGTTGCGCCGCTCTCGGCGATCAGTCTGGCGTAATTGCGGCTGGTGCGGTCCAGCTGACCCTCCAGCAGCAGTTCGGTCAGGCCGATCACCCCGTTCATCGGCGTGCGGATTTCGTGGCTGATGTTGGCGAGGAATGCGCTTTTGGCGGCAGTGCCCTGTTCGGCACGCTGGCGGGCATCGATCAGCTCGATCTCGGCCAGCTTGCGGCTGGTGATCTCGGCCACGACGCCGACATAGCCCAGCTTCTCGCCATCGGCGTCGAGATCGCTGGCGATGACCACCGTGAGCCAGCGTGGCTTGCCCGTCGCATCGCGCAGTTCCACTTCGCGCTCGATCCGCGCCGAGGGGACGCTCAAAGCCAGCGCCAGCTCTCCTGCGCCTAACCCCTCGGCCCCCGCCAGCCAAGCCGCCAGCCCGCAGCCGATCAATTGCCCCTGCTCGGCCAAGGCGGTCAGTTCGAACATCCAGTTCACATAGGTGATCGCGCCCATGATGTCGGTGCGCAGGATGCCGACCGGGGCTGAATCGCACAGATCGCGGAACCGCCGCTCGCTGCTTTCCAGTGCGCGCAGGTGGCGGCGCATCTCGGTCACGTCGCGGATGATGCCGCCGCTGCCCGCGATGCTGCCATCGGCCTCGCGCAGCAGGCGCACTGTCACCTCGAATTCGCGCAGCTCGCCGTCGCGCCGCCGCAGGTTGAGCGCAAGATCCAGCGATTGCACAGCGCCCGCCGTCAGACGCGTCAGGGCCGCCTTCAGGTCCCCCTGTTCGGCCACCGGCACCAGCGCGGTAAACATCTGGCCAAGGCTTTCGCTGACGCTATAGCCGGTGACGTCCAGCCATGCGGGGTTGAGGAAGCTCCAGCGCCCTTCAGTGTCGGTGCGGAACACCACCTCGCGCATGTTGCGCAGCACTTGGTCGGTAAAGCGCGTATTGCGATCGAGGCTGCGCTCCAGCCGCCGCATCCGCTCCAGAGTAGCGGCCACCGGCAGTACGGTGATGAAGGCGATCAGGAAAAACGCGCGCAGCATCGCGGTCTGGCGCAGCGGATCGTCGGTGATCGCGGCCAGCGCGCCGATATTGTTGGCGGTGGCGGCGGCGGCTATCAGCAGCGTCGCCACGATGGCGAGCGTGGTGTCGCGGATACCAAAGCGGATCGCGATGGCCACCAGGGCTGGTGCCAGCAGCACCAGTGAATAGGGATCGTTGCGGCTGAACACCGCCGCCGTCATCACCGTCAAGCCGCCGAACATCACCGAACGGTCGCGCGTAAACCACGCCAGCGGGCGCGCCATGCCGCGATGGATCGCCGCGGTCACCACCGGCACCACCAGCACAATGCCCAGCGCCTGCGGCAGGATCCAGCCGATCAGGCTCAGCGCGCGTGGGTGATGCGGAAACCACGGGCGCGGCTCGGGCAGGCCGGCGAAGCGGTGCAGGTCGAGATGCGCAAACGCCATCTCGCCGGCAAAGCCCAGCGGCGGCGCCACGATCATCGCGGTGATCGTCAGGTCGAGGATCGGGCGCAGCCGCGTCAGGTCGAGCCCGCCGGGCAGCCGGTGGCGCAGGAACAGCGCGCCCAAACCGGCCTGCAACGCCAGACACAGCGCGGTCTCGGCGGCGGCCATCTCCTGCATGCCGGCGCCGGCCAATGCCGCGAACTGGATCAGCAGACCGGCGCAGGCAAAGCTCGGCATATCGCGGCGCGGCACCGCGAACAGGCCCGCCAGCAGCATCGCCGGCGACACATAGATCGCGGGCAGCATGTGCCCGTTGGCGCCCAGGCCATATTCCACAATCGCCACCGCCAGCATCACCGCCAGCAGCCTAAGCTGACCGCGCGCATCGAGCGTTATTTGCATGTCGGGGCCGCCGGGCATCAGGCGCGCGCGCGTGTTTCGGTCCAGCGCTCGCGCTTGCGGTACAGCGTCGACGGGCTGACCCCGAGGATGCGCGCCGCGCCGGGCAGGCTGCCGGCGGCGCAGGCTATCGCGCCCTCGACGGCAATGCGCTCGATCTCGTCGAGAGTGAGCCCGGACATCAGCGCGGCCAGATCATGTTCGCACGCGGCGGCGGCGGGAGGAATCGGCGCGGGAGCCGGCTCGCTGACCAGCATCGGCGGCGCGACCATGCCGATTGGCCGCGCCGAGGGGAATGCGCTGGGCGGCAGGTCCGGTCCGGCATAGAGCACGGCAGCGCGGCGGATAATATTCTGCAATTCCCGCACATTGCCCGGCCAGCCATAGTGGCTCAACGTGGCCAGCTGCGCCGCGCCCAGCGGGTCGAAGACCTTGCGCTCCTCGGCGGCAAAGCGCTGAAGAAACGCCTCGGCCAGCAGCGCGATGTCGGGGCCGCGTACGCGCAGCGGCGGCATATGCATCGGCACCACCGCGAGCCGGTAATACAGGTCCTCGCGGAAACGCCCGGCGGCGGCCTCGGCCTCGGGATCGCGGTTGGTGGCGCAGACGATACGCACGTCAACCTCCTCGGTGCGGTTGGCGCCGACGCGCTGTACGGTGCCGGTTTGCAGGAAGCGCAGCAATTTGACCTGAAGCGGTAGCGCCATCTCGCAGATCTCGTCGAGGAACAGCGTGCCTCTATGCGCCGCCTGCACCGCGCCGACCCGGTCCGACACCGCGCCGGTGAATGAGCCCTTGAGATGCCCGAACAGCTCCGATTCCAACAGGTTCTCGGGGATCGCGCCGCAGTTGATCGCGATGAACGGGCCTTGTCCGCGCCCGCTGCCGGCGTGGATCGCCTCGGCGCAGACCTCCTTGCCGGTGCCGCTCTCGCCGGTGATGAAGACGGTGGCACGGCTGCCTGCGACGCAATCGATCTGGCGGTAAATCTCGCGCATCGCCGGCGAGGCGCCGATAAAGCCGCGGTGACGGGTAGGGGCAGCGGCGACGGGCGCGACCACGGCGACGGGCGCCGAACGGCCCAGTTCCACTGCGCTGTCGATCACCGATGTCAGTCGTTTGCCGGCCAGCGGCTTGACCAGAAATTCAAACGCACCCAGCCGCATCGCATCGATCGCGCGGGCCAGCGACGCATCGGCGGTTGCGACGATCACCGGGCAATGAGCAAACACCTCGGGATTCTCGCGTAGCAGATCGAGGCCATTGGTGTCGGGCAATTGCAGATCGAGCAGCATCGCCCCGAACCGGCCCTGATCGGCGAGCGCGCGCAAGGCATCGGCGCCATTGTCGACGATCACCGCCTCATAGCCGGCCTTCTCCAGATGCGCGCTGTAACCAATGGCCAGCGACGGCAGGTCTTCGACCACAAGGATCCTGGTACGTCCCACAAAATGCTCCCGCAATCCCGGCTGGCGGTGCCTGCGGGATAGGGGCTTATGCGGGGTCAGTGGTTACCATTTTGCAAACCATGAATTTCGCGATCCGCAAAAATGCGTAACAGAAATTTAAGCAAATTAACGCAGAGGTGGGCCGTTGGCGATGTGTGTCACTTTGGCACGGTTGATTTGGCTCGGGTTTGACAGGGTAGTGTCATGAGACGCGAAGGCACATTTGGCGGCGGACGCCGGCTGATCGGGGCGGCGCTGCAGGTGCAGAGCATGCTGCTCGCCGGCTGTTCCACCATGCCGACCCCGCGCAATCCCGCAAATTCGCTCTATGAGCCGCAGCAGCGCAGCCCGGATGCGCCGGTCGCCGCGATGGCCTGTCAGGCGCCGGGCCTGCCCGCTGCGCTGACCATGCTGCGCCAAGTGCCGGCCATCGATATGGCCTCCGCGCCCGACGTGCTGTCGGCTGGCGACCGCTTGCGGCTCGATGTAGCAGGCGACAAGGACATGCTGACCGGGCAATATATCGTGCCCGCCAATGGTCGCCTGGTGATCGGCGGCGCGTTCGATATTGCCGCCGCTGGCCGTACCCGCGGCGACATCGCCGATGATCTGCGGCAAAGGCTGATCGCGGCGGGCATGGTCCGCGATGTTGCAGGCAATGTCCACCTGACCATTCAGGAGCAGGGCGCTGCCGCCGTTTCGGTGGAAGGCGCGGTGTTCGAGCCGGGCCGCGTCCACCCCGGCGAGCGCGACGATACCGCCCGCAACACCACGGTCGAGCATCCCTCGGGCGGGGATTATAACGCCAACCGCTCGCTGTTCACCGCGCTGCGCTCCGCCGGGGGCCTCCGCCCCGACGCGGCGATGCAGACGGTCTATCTGGTGCGCGGCGCTGCCTATGCGGCGTTCGACGTCTCGGGTGCGGTGACCGGCGCGCCGGCCATCGACCCCGAGATCGCCAGCGGCGACCGCGTGATTGTGCCTTCCCTCGGCTGTTTTCAGCCGGCCATGGTCCGGCCCAGCAGCGTGACGATGGAGGGCATCCGCGTCTATATGTCGAACCTGACGCATCCGGGCACCGGCAACGCCGGCGCCGGGATCAACCGCGACGCGACCAATGTGCCCTACGGCATGCGGCTGTTGCAGGGGGCGATCTCGGCCAATTGCGTCGGCGGAACGTTCATCAATGCGGGGCGCCGGGTGGTTCTGGTCTCGCGCAATCCGATCAACGGGCGCTCGGTGGTGATCCAGCGCTCGCTGGAGCGGCTAGTGCGCGATGCGAACCGCGACGATGTTGATCCGTATCTGATGCCCGGCGATTCGATGGCCTGCTATGACAGCACGCTCAGCTCGCTGACCGACATTGTCGCCACGCTGGGATCGGTTGCAACGCAGGCAGCGCTGGCCAAGGGGCTCAGCAATTGAGCGCGATGAATTACGATTTTCCGCCCGGGCGGGTGCTGGGACAAAGCTTTGCACTGATCCCGCATAAAAAGACCTCACGGCCCGGCCGGTACCGACGGTATCTGACCGGGCTGCTGCCGGTTCTGGGGGTGATATGGACCGCGACGGGCGCCTATCTGCTGCTGGCGCCGGTCTCTTATACTAGCAAATTCAGCCTTATCATGCCGGGGACGGCGGTGGGTAGTTCGCTCAACCTGGAGGGCACAGGGCAGGCACAGGCGACGGTCAGCTCGCCGTTCGACAGCCCTTCGCTCAGCCCGACCGAGGGATATAAGCAGCTACTGACGGCGGATGTGACGCTCAGCGATGCGGCGGGCCTGGCGCATGTGAAGCCGGGGCGCTTCCCGGCGCCCACGGTCAAATTGATCGAGCAGACCAACCTCATCGGCATTCAGGTGACCGGGCACACTGCCGCCGAGGCCCAGCGCAATGCCGACGCGCTGCGCAATGCGTTCTTCGGCGAGCTGGACAAGCTGCGCACCGACGAGGCGGCCCGGCGTGAGGCCAATGACCTGGTCCATCTGCGCGAGCTTTCGGCCAAGGAACAGTTGACCGAGCGCAAGCTGATCGCATTTCAGGCGATGCACGGCCTGGCCACGATGGAGCAGTTCAACGCCCGCATCGCCTCGGTCGATCAGCTGAAAGACAAGGAGCGCGAATACCGCCTCTCGCTCAGCGAGCATCGCGGGGAGGCCGGACGGCTGTCGGGCACGATGGATATCGGACCGTCGCGCGCCAATCTGGAGATGCGGCTGCGCGGCGATCCGGTGTTTCAGGAGCTGGCGACGCGCTATGCCGCGGCCAATGCCGATGCCGAGCTGAAGGCCGGCACGCTGGGCCCCAAACATGCCGCGCTGGCGCAGGCCAATGCCGAGCGTGAAGGGCTGAAGGCGGCGCTGCTAGCGCGCGGGCATGACATTACCGGGCTCTCGGACGCCCAGCTGATGCATGCCACCGACATGACGCTGGGCGATGGGCGTTCGCAATTGATGCAGACGATGGCGGTAGGCGATGCCCAGGCTGCCGGTGCGGCCAGCGCGCTGTCGGTGATCCGCGGCGATCTGGCCGAGGCCAAGGCGCGCTCGCCCGAGCTGATCGAACAGGCCTCACAGCTCGCCGATCTTCAGCGCGACCATCATGTGGCCGAGGCGGTGCTGTCCTCGGCGCTGGCGCGGCTCGATACCAACAAGCTCGACCCCTTTGCCTCCTATCCGCTGGTGCAGACGTTGGCCCCGCCCAGCCTGCCCGACCGCAAATCGAGCCCGTCGCTGGTGCTGGCGCTTGCCGGCGCGATGGGCGCGACGATCATCGCCCTCCTGACGTTTGGAACGCTATGGCTGCGCCAGCCGATCATCGACCGAATGCTCCGGAACGGCTGATCGCCGGAACGATAGGCGCGACCTACCTGCTATGGCTGGTGGGCGCGCTGTATATGGCGGGGCCGCTGCTGGGTTGGACGCTGGCGGCGATGGCGGCGCGCGCCTATTTCCTCGCGCCCGGCCTGCCGGCGGATCAGCGTCCGGGCAGACTGCCGCTGATCCTGTGGTGCTGGATTGCCGGGATGGCGGCGATGCTGGTGATCCTGATCATCGGGCATGTCGAGTGGCAGCTTGGCTTTGCCCAGACGATGAAATCGGCGACCGGCTGGGCTAAGGGCTGGGCGCTGCTGGCGATCTTCCTGGTGGCGGGCTATGCGCTGCCGATCCGGCTGTCGGTGCTGAGCCGGGCAGTGTGCGGGCTGGGGATGCAGACGCTGATCCTGCTGCCGGTGTTCCTGGCGGCGCCCTATATCGGCGTCCCCGCCGGACAATTGTGGGTCTCGCCCCTGGCCATCGTCGGCGGGGGTGACGATGATTTCTTCGCGGTCATCGCCTATACGATCGAGCCTGGAGTGGGTACGCCCCGCTGGCAGTTCTTTGCGCCATGGTCGCCCGCTGCCGGGGTGGTGGCGCTGATCCATTTCATGCTGGCGCGCGAGGAAGCGCATGCTGGCTGGCGCTGGACCGGGATTGTCGCCGCGATCCTGATGGCGCTGCTCTCAACCTCGCGGATGGCGGTGATCGGCTTGGTCGTGCTGGTGCCGATCGTGCGATTGATCGGTGCGATCCGAAAGCCCTCTACCGGATATGCCGCCGCGCCGCTTGTGCTGTTATCCGGCTGGTTCGCGCCGCAGTTGGCGATGCTCGACGATTGGGCAGTGGACAGCTTCAATGGCGCGCGTGCCGCCTCGTCGCGAGTGCGGGCGAAGCTGGGGCATATTGCGGTGCAGCGCTGGGAGGATGAGGCCTTTTGGTTCGGCCATGGCAAGGTCGAGCGCGGGCCGCATCCGGTAGAATTCATGCCGATCGGCAGCCACCACAGCTGGTACGGGCTGCTGTTCGTCAAGGGGATCACCGGGCTGGTCGCGCTGGCCGTACCGATGGTGCTGCTGCTGTGCGTGTGCCTCGGCGCCGCGACGCGCAGCCGGGCGGGGCAATTGGCGCTGGGGATGGTGCTGATCTACTGGTTCTACACCTTTGGCGAGAATATCGAGGTACTCACTTATATTGCGTGGCCAGCGTTGATGGCGATCGGCATCGTGCTGCGGATGCGGGAGAATGGCGAGGATCTGCCTGCGCCGGTGGGGGTGATCGCCGGCTGGATGCGGCGCGAGGTGGCGGCTTCGCGGGCGCGGGTGGCGGGGGCGGGGGCGGGGGCGGTGTGTTGATGCAAGCCTGTTAGTTTGTTTGCCGCCTGCGGGCGGGGGAAGCCTGTGCCATCCCGAGTCGGTCTGATTGATCGCCTGCCGGCGATGAAGCCTGTGCCATCCCGCGCCCCCTCCCGACCTCCCATTCAGTGTGTATCCTGTGGGAGGTCGGGAGGGGGAGCGGGATGGCACAGGCTGCGACCGTCAGGTCGCCAATCAGACCGACTCGGGATGGCACAGGCTTCATCACCGCAAGGCGATCAATCAAATCACGCCGCCAAAGCTCCGTCCGCCACCTTGCCCTCGGTCAGCAGCCGGTCGAGCAGGCGGGCCCATTGCCGCTGGCGGATGATGCCGCAATCCACGGTCGAGGCGCGCGCCGCTGCCGCCATTGCTGGCAGATTGGCCGAGCGCAGCGCGGTGAACCCCTCCAAAATCGCCGCATCACTGGTGAAATCGATCACCATGCCGGCGTCGCCGACCTGTTCGGGCAGGCCGTCGCAGGGGGCGACGACAATCGGGCGCCCGCCGATCCGCGCCTCATTGGCGACCTGACCATAGGCCTCCCAGCGCGAGGGCAAGGCCACCACATCGGTCTCGCCCAGGAACGCGCCGACATCGGTAACCAGTCCGTAAAAGCGGATCGCCTTCGATTGGCCCGCCATCGCCATCAGCATCGCCTCATCCTCCCCCGTCCCGCCGATCAGCAGCTCGGTGCCGGGCATCAGCCCGCAGCGGTGGGCGTTGATCAGCAGGTCGAAGCCTTTCTGCTCGGACAGGCGCCCATAGGCCCCAACCCGCAGTGGCCGCGCCGCCGAGAACGAGGGCAGCGGCAGCTCCTCCAGCCCCGGATTGGCGGCATAGGGATAGATCACCTCGATGGCATCGAGCGGCAGCACCGCCGCCTCGGCCAGCCAGCGCGCCTGCGCATGGCTGACGCAGACCACCTGATCGGCCAGCCGGAACGCCAGCCGCAAAGTGGCCCGAAACCGCGCGCGCGAACCGACCTTCAGCGCTTCCCACGCCGGGGTGTACGAATGCTCGATCCAGATGATCTTCGCCTGCGGATTGCGCAGCCGCAGCGACGAGACATACATCAGCCGCTGCCAGCCCGGCGGGACATGCAGCACGATGATCTCCGCGTCGAAATGCGGCGCGAACATGGCGCCGGGTGCGATAGCCTCGACCCGGGGTTCCACCACCGCGCAAATCGCGTCGCTATCGAAAATCGTCAGGCCGCGCGTCACGCCGCCCATCGCGAAATCATCGAGCAGATTGACCAGTTTGGGCCGGCTCATGCGACCAGCTTTCCGCCAGCAACCATGCCCGCCAACCGCGCGAACCGGTCCGGCTGAATCGCGCGCCCGGCCATCGCCGCCGCGAGTGTCACCAGCGATTTGATCGGCTCCTCAACCAGCGGCGCCTTGCTGGAGCGGATGCCTTCGCCCAGCAGCGTCATTGCCATATTGGCATCGCCCAACTGCACCGCGCGCCGCGCCAGATAGCGTAGCTGATAGGCCCGCGCCCGGTCGATATGCGCGGCGATGAACTCGGGCGCATAGGTGCTCACGCGGTCGACTACGCCCTGCCAGCTTTGATACTGGCGCACGATCTGCGCCGACAGCCCGCCGCGTGCGACGCGATATTCGGTCAGCGCGGGCGCGATCCCGGCAAATTCCACTTTGCCGACCAGGGCGAGGCGCAGCCAGCATTCGATATCCTCGGACTGGCGCAGGCTCTCATCGAAATGGCACAGCCGCGACGGTTCATCGGGATGGGCAAAGGCGATGGTCGCCATCGCATTGGCGCGGATAACCGGGGCGCTGCCATTGCCGACCGGGTTGCGGCAGAAGATGTCGGCGGGCGTGACGTTCTCCAGCTTGGGCCGCTGTGCCAGTCGCATCGCCTGCCCATCGGTGTCGATAAAGCGCGACGGGCAGAAGCTGACCCCCACCGCCGGGTTGTTATCGAGGTGGATGACGTGCAGCGACAGCTTCTCCGGCGCCCAGCGGTCATCCGAATCGAGAAACGCGAGGATGCGGCCCCTCGCCTCCAGAATGCCGGTGTTGCGCGCGCCGGCAAGGCCCCGGTTGGCCTGCGTGATAATGCGGATGCGCGGGTCCTTGAACCCGGCGCAGATCGCGATGCTGGCGTCCTGCCCGCCGTCATCGACGATCAGCAGCTCGAAATCGGGGTAAGTCTGCGCCAACACCGAGGCGACCGCTTCTGCGACATAGGCTTCGACATTAAAGGCCGGCATGATCACCGAAACGGTGGGGATGATGGCGTGGGACATGGTTAAGGTTTCCTATGAGAAAATTGGTGCAAATTTCGGATATCAGGCAAAAAGTTTGAGGCGGATCGATGCCGGCAGAAACGGCGCCACCAGAGCCGCGAGCACCGTGCCCAGCCCGCGCTTGCGCTCCGCCAGGAACGCCCTGGCATCAAGTCGCAACCCTGCCACGACATAGCGCAGTGCCTGCGCCGGCCGGCCCCCGCCGCGCAGCACCCGCCGCGCCAGATAGCGGCAATACAGCGCCTCCAGCGGCGCAGCTTCGTCCGGCGCCAGATGCCGCGCGGTCAGCTTTTGCCAACCCTGGTGCATCGCATCGAGGTTCATCGACAATCCGTCGGGGCTGAAGCGATAGCCGGTCAGCACCGCGTCGATCCCCGCGATCTCGCCGCCATGGACGATCATCCGCGCGACCAGGTCCTGATCCTCGGCAAAGGACAGCGCGGCATCGAAGCCGCCCGTCTGCTGAAACCAGGCCCGCGACACCACGAAATTGGACGCGGTGCATACCGGATTGTCACCCAGCACGTCGGTCAGCCGCAGCTTATGCGGGCACAGCGTGGAGATCGTGCGCACACCGGCCAGAGTCGCCGCGTCCTCGGCGATGAACGCGATCCGCGCATAGGACGCGGCCAGCGCCGGCTCATCCCGGTGCAGCGCGATGTGATGCGCCAGCTTGCCCTCGTCCCACAGGTCGTCGGCATCGAGGAAAGCGATCAGCGGCGCCGTGGCGAGTTCAACGCCGAGATTGCGTGCCGAGGACACCCCGCCATTGCTGCGGCTGACCACCTTGATCCGGGGATCGGTGACGGCCAGCTCGAGCAGCCGCGCCAGACTGTCATCGCGGGAGCCATCGTCGATAACGATCAGCTCGAACCAGGCGAAGCTCTGCGCCAGCACCGAATGGACACTGGCCTCGACCGTCGCGGCAGCGTTGTAGACCGGCATGACGACGCTGATTTCGGCGCGGATATCCTCGCCGGCGGCGACGTTGTCAAAGGACAGGTTGCAGGCATCGCGGCTCATGCGAAATGCTCCCGGTTGGCGGGTTCTATCGACGCAGGACGGCGCAGCGCCGGCCCCAACGTGCGGATGGCGTAAATCAGCGCGGCCAGGCTTTGCCCGATCACCAACCCGGCGGCGGCGGCGCGCAATGACCCGGTGCGCGCCCCGAAATACACGCCCGTCAGCGCCGCGACACAGGCCAGCGCGGAGGACGCCGCATCGCGGCCAACCTTGCCCTCGGCGCGCAGCCAGCAGGTCGTCATGCTGGAGGCCAGCAGCGGCAGCCCGGCAAGGCACAGGATCGCGATCAGCGGCGCGGCAAACCCCCATTGCCGCCCGAATACCAGCGGCACGTACCACGGCGCGGCCAGGGCCTGCACCGCAACCATCGGCATAAAGGCGAGCGCCCCGCCCAGCATCACCCGGCGCAGCACCTGCCCCCGCTCAGCCCCGGCACCCGCCCGGCACAGCAGCGGAAACGCCACCAGCCCGAACGCGCTGACCAGCGATGAGATAATCCCCAGCCCGGCGTTGAACGCGAAATAATAGGTGCCGAGCGAGGCGGTGCCCATGGTTGCCGCGATGATCAGATTGTCGCCCTGCGTGCGCAGCGCCATCATCGCCTCCGACGCCAGTACCTTGGCCGAAAAGCGCCACATGCCGGCCAGCGGGATGGTGCCGGCCGACGGATCGGGCGCCCATGTCCGTGCCCGGCGAACCATCACCAGCCACAGCGGCGCGGTGATCAGCTTGGGCAGGGCCAGCGACCACGGGCTGGGCCAGGCCAGCAGGAGCGCGGCGGTCAGCACGTGGTCGGCAATGGTCTGGCTGGCGCTGATCCGGGCAAGGCTGGCGCTCAGCCCCTCGCGCACCGCCAGATGATAGGGCACATGGCCAGCCGCCATGAACAGATAGACGCCGCTCAGCACGATCAGGATCTCGCCCGAAACCGGACGGTGGAAATACAGCATCAACACCACCGCGGCGCCGACTTGCAGCGCGGTCAGCACCAGCGTCCATTGCCAGCACACGCGAGCGGCGGTGTTGCAGGTGGCGGACAGTTCGGCGGAGGCGGCAGCGACAATGCGCTGGCCGGTGCCGGTACGCTCCAGCACGCGGACGATCTCGAACACGCTGAGCGCCAGCGCCGCCTCACCGACAATGCCGGGGGCGAGCCGCCGCGCGATGACGATGGTGGCCAGCAGCCGCACGATCCGCGTCGCCAGCTCGGCGCCGCCATAGGCACCGAGCCCGCGCACCAACGGCCCGAAACCGCGTGCCCCCAGCCGGGAGCGCAGCATCGCAGCGCGTAGTTTCAGCAGATCGGCCCCAGCCCGGATCACGTATATTGCCCCCGCGAATGTGTACGGGAAGGCATAAGCTGCCCTCCACGAATGTGTCGGGAAGGGATAATCAAGTCCTGTGCCAAGCGTGCTTTCGCTGGCCACACGATGGTTAACGCCGGTTTAACCAATTGAAACGGCGCGCAAAATCGCGTTTCGCGATGCAGATTGCAAAGCTGGCGCAGAATGCCATTGCCGTTTCGCAAGCGGCGGTGCCGCGCGACAAATCATTAACCATCGCAAGGCACGGTGGGCGCGGCATCCACTCTGGCTGGCACGGGGCATGCACGTCATGGCGCGACACATATTTGCAATGGGGAATTGCCATGCGGGCACATTTGGGGGGCTGGGAAGCGGCGGGGGAGGTGCGCGAGGCGGAGGTGCTGGGCGTCCTGACCGGGCTTGGGTCCGGGCTTGGTCAGATGCCGCGCACACCGCTTTTCGGCTTTGACCTGGTGCATGGCGAGCGGTCGCAGGTGGCGCGGGAAATCGCGCGGCTGGGCGCGCTCGCGGTGGCCGATCAATGCGTCAGCATTCAGTTCATCAACGCGCATTGCGTCAATGTGCTGGCGCATGACGCCGAGTATCGCACCGCGCTGCACCAGGCCGATTTCCTGCTGCCCGATGGCTCGGGGCTGGCCATCGCGGCGCAGCTGGCGGGGGTGACGCTGGGCGACAATCTCAACGGCACCGACCTGTTTCCCGACATTTGCCAGCACGCCGCCAACGCTGGCCTGCCGATCTTTCTGCTGGGCGGCAAGCCCGGGGTCGCCGCCGGGGCCAGCCGCGCGATGCGCAGCCGCTTTCCGCATTTGCGCATCGCCGGCACCCGCCACGGTTTCTGGAGCGCCGAGGAAGAGGCGGCGATGATCGAGGAGATCAACGAGAGCGGCGCCGCGATCCTGTTCGTCGGGCTGGGCGTGCCGTTGCAGGAGAAGTGGATCGCGCGGGTGCGGGATCGGCTCGACGCGCGGGTGGTGCTGGGGGTTGGCGGGCTGTTCGACTATTACTCGGGCGTGATCGCACGCGCGCCCGATTTCGTGCGTGCCGCCGGTTGCGAATGGGTGTGGCGGCTGATGCAGGAGCCAGCGCGGCTGTTCGTGCGCTATATCCTCGGCAATCCGGTGTTTATTGCCAATGCGGTGCGACATGGGCTGGCGGCACGCGATATGGCGGCGCGGGGCTCGCTGCGGATCAAGCGCTGCTTCGACCGGGTGGCGGCGGGGATCGCGCTGCTGGTGCTGTCGCCCGTGTTCCTGGGCGTGGCGCTGGCGGTGAAGATCGAGGACCGAGGCCCGGTGTTCTTTCGCCAGACGCGCATCGGCGCACGCGGGCGGCCTTTCGCGATGTGGAAATTCCGCTCAATGGTGGTCGATGCCGAGGCGCGCCTGGCCCAGATCGCGGCACAATCGGAGCGTGTCGGCAATTTCAAGATGAAGCGCGATCCGCGGGTGACGCGGGTCGGCGCGGTGCTGCGCCGGCTCAGTCTGGACGAGCTGCCGCAGCTGATCAACGTCGCGCTGGGCGAGATGTCGATCGTCGGCCCGCGCCCGGCGCTGCCGTGCGAGGTGATGACCTATGATGCGACCACGCGGGAGCGGCTGAGCGGCCTGCCCGGCTTGACCTGCACCTGGCAAGTGTCGGGCCGCGCCGATATTCCTTTTGCGCAGCAGGTGGTGCTGGACGTCGATTATCTGCGCAAACGGACGCTGCTGGGCGATCTTAAGCTGATCCTCCGGACCATTCCGGCGGTGATCTCCGCACGCGGGGCGTATTGATTTGCCCGGCGGAGCCGCGATGGTATGCGCAATTGCCCGGAAGCCGATGGACCGCCCATGCCCGATTTGATCGACGCCAGTCTCACCCACGAACAGTTCGAGGCCCTAGGCCCCGAGATTGCGGGCATACTGGCCGAGGCGACCGAGGCCGATTTTGCCGAATGGGGGGGGCGGCTGGCGGCTGCGGCGGAGGCGGAGGATAGCGAAGGCATGTCGCGCGCCCGGCATTCACTGCGCGGGCTATGCGGCAATTATGGTGCCGCCGCGCTGGAGGCTGCCGCCTTGGGGGCGCTCAACACTGTTGCAGAGCGCGCCGCCATGCTCGCCTGCCGCGACGCGACCGTGGCGGCGATCATCGCAGCGGCCAAGGTGGTGATCAAGGCCGGGTGAGCACGCTAACCGTGCCCTAACCGCCCTTAAGGCGCCGGCAGCAGCTTCTTTTCCGAGGCAATCGCCTGCATCGCGGCCTGCAATTTCTCGAAAGCCCGGACCTCGATCTGTCGCACGCGCTCGCGGCTGACCCCGTAACGCTGGGACAATTCTTCCAGCGTCTGCGGATCTTCGCTCAGCCGGCGTTCGGTCAGGATCGCGCGCTCGCGCTCATTCAGCCGTTCCATCGCCTGGCCCAGCAGCGCGTGACGCCAATGCGCTTCCTCGGCATCGGCGACGGTTTCGTCCTGCAACGGGCCGGCATCGGCCAGCATATCCTGCCACTGGCCCTCGCCATCCTCCGAGATGCTGACGTTGAGGCTGGCATCGCCGCCCATCATCATCCGGCGGTTCATATTGACGACTTCGATCTCGGGCACGCCGAGGGTGGTGGCGATCTTGGTCACGTCCTCGGGGCGCAGATCGCCGTCCTCATAGGCGTCGATGTTCTTCTTCATCCGGCGCAGGTTGAAGAACAGCTTCTTCTGATAGGCGGTGGTGCCCATCTTGACCAGGCTCCACGAACGCAGGATAAACTCCTGAATCGAAGCCTTTATCCACCACATCGCATAGGTCGCGAGACGGAAGCCGCGATCCGGCTCGAATTTCTTTACGCCCTGCATGAGCCCGATATTGCCCTCGGAAATCAGCTCACCGACCGGCAGGCCATAGCCGCGATAGCCCATGGCGATCTTGGCCACGAGCCGCAGATGGCTGGTTACCAGCTGCGCCGCTGCCTCGGGATCGCCATGCTCCTGATAGCGTTTGGCGAGCATATATTCCTGCTCGGGCTTGAGCATCGGAAATTTGCGCACCTCGGACAGATAGCGGTTGAGCCCGTCCTCACCGCTGGCAGGGCCGGCGGGCAGATTGCTTGGCTTGGTCACGGTCTGCATGATCCTTCTGTGTCAGCATGCGATTGAAGGGCCCTTAAGCGGCACCCCTCGGTATACCCAAAAATACGGGAGGACCGGTTCACAGCGCCGGACCGCCACAAATAACGCGCAAGCCACTCTCCAGTTCCCGCATATCGCAGGGAACCGCGCTGGTGAAGCGCATCGCCTGGCCGGTGAGCGGGTGAATAAACCCCAGAACCGCCGCATGCAATGCCTGCCTTGCAAAGCCAAGCTCGGCCAGCAGCGGTTTGAGCGGTTTGGGCGTGCGTCCATACACCGGATCACCCAATAAAGCATGGCCGATTGATGCCATATGAACGCGTACCTGATGCGTGCGCCCGGTCTCCAGCCGGCACTCGACCCGTGCGGCAGGGGCGGGGCCGGGGGCATTGCTCGCCCAGCCGCCCAGCGCCTCGATCACCTTGTATTGCGTGACGGCATGCTTGCCCCGCGCGGTCTCGCGGCGGTCGGGATCGATCAGCTCCATCTTCTTGCGATTGGTCTGACTGCGCGCGATCACCCCGCGCAGGGTGGCCTCCGCCGGGCGCGGCACCCCGCCGGTGAGCGCCACATAGACGCGCTCGATCGAATGCGCCGCGAATTGCCGTGCCAGCCCCTCATGCGCGGCATCGTTCTTGGCCACCACCAGCAGCCCGGAGGTGTCCTTGTCTATCCGGTGGACGATCCCGGGCCGCGCTACCCCGCCGATCCCCGACAGCCGCCCGGCGCAATGATGCAACAGCGCATTGACCAGCGTGCCATCCAGATTTCCGGCCGCAGGATGCACGACGAGGCCCGCCGGCTTGTCGACCACGATCAGGTCATCGTCCTCATAGGTGATGACCAGCGGAATATCCTGCGCTGCGGCCTGCAAAGCCGCCAGAGCTGGCACCGAGATGGCATAGGCCGTGCCCGCCGCGACCTTGGCCGAACCCTGCGCCGCGCCGACCCCTGCAACCGACACCCGCCCCTCGCCGATCAGCGCCTGGATTCGTGCGCGCGAAAAGCCGCTCGCCTCCGCCAGACACTTGTCGAGGCGGCCATTGGCGCCAAACACGCCTTGAATTTCGCTGTCCCCCCGGTCCATGACGCACAGATGGGCAGCGATTTCACGATGACAAGGGCGGTGTTTGCAAAGGTACTGGCGCAGGCCGCCGCCGCGCACCCGAACGAGTGCTGCGGCGTGCTGCTAGGCGCCGCCGATGGCGAGCCCGCGCATGTCACCGCGATCCTGCCCGCGCGCAATATCGCCCCAGCTCCACAGCGGCATTTCGAGATCGATCCGGCGGTGCTGATCGGCGCATATCGCGCCGAGCGGGCCGGGGGCGACCGCATTATCGGCTGGTACCATTCGCACCCCGGCGGCGCGGCCCAGCCCTCCGCCACCGACCGCGCCTGCGCCGCGCAGGACGGCAAGGTCTGGGCGATCGTCGCCGGCGGGGCGATCACCTGCTGGCGCGATACGCGTGAGGGATTTACAGCGCTTTCCACCGGCCTCACAGATGGTTAAGGGTAGGCGACGCGCGCGATCAGGATGATGCCCGAGATGACCATAGCCGACTTCACTCGACAAGGCCCGATGGCGCAGGATCACGCGCTCGAACTGGCCAGCCTGCTATGCTCGCGGTTGTGCCACGATATGTTGAGCCCGGTGGGGGCGCTGTCCAACGGGCTGGAGCTGCTGACCGAGGAGAAGGACCCGCAGATGCGTGCGCGGTGTTTCGAATTGCTGGAGCAGAGCGCGCGGGCCTCGGCCGACAAGCTCAAGTTCTTTCGCTTGGCTTTCGGTGCGGCGGGCGGCTTCGGCGACGCGGTTCCCGCCGCCGAGCCACGCGCACTGATCGAGGCATTGGTGGGCAACAATGGCCGCATCACGCTCAATTGGGCGGTGGCTGGCGACATGCTGCCCAAAGGCGTGGTCAAGACCCTGCTCAACCTCGGCCTGATCGCGATCGAGGCCCTGGTGCGCGGTGGGACGCTGGATATCGCACTGGAAACGCGCGGAAAAATGGCCGAGATCGCGGTCCGTGCCGCCGGCCCGCGCATCGCTTTTGACACCACGATCGGCCGTGCGCTGGAGGGCAAGCTGGCGCCCGGCGAATTGTCCAGCCGAACGGCGCCGGCCGCGATGCTGGCGGCGATGGCGGCGGGCGCCGGCGGTTCGCTGCAATATGCGCTGTCGCCAGAGGCGCTGGTGATGGGCGCGCTGTTGCCACTGGGCTGAAGTGGCAGGCGGGAGGTGTCCGATCTGGTCCACGCCGCGGCGCCCTCGCCCAACTGGAATGAGCGGGCGCTGCCGATCAGCATGGTCGTGCTCCACTACACCGGCATGCCAACCGCCGCCGAGGCGCTGGCCCGGCTGACCGATCCCGCCGCACAGGTCTCGGCGCATTACCTGATCGACGAGGATGGCACGGTGACCCGGCTGGTCGATGAGGCCAAGCGCGCCTGGCATGCCGGCGCCGCCTATTGGCGCGGGATCAGCGACGTGAACTCGGCCAGCATCGGCATAGAGCTGGTCAATCCGGGGCATGAATGGGGATACCGCCCGTTTCCCGAGACCCAGATGGGCTCGCTGATCCGGCTGCTCGCCGATATTGTCTGGCGCCACGCGGTTCCGCTGGCCAATGTGGTCGGGCATTCGGATGTTGCGCCGGCGCGCAAGATGGACCCGGGCGAGCTGTTTGACTGGGCGCGGCTGGCGCGGTTCGGCCTTGCGCTGCCGGTCCCGCGCCCGCGCATCCGGCTGTTGCATGAGAACCCCGGCGCATTCTACCTCGGGCTTGAGCGCTTCGGCTATGATATTGCCGACGGCCATGCGGCGGTTCGCGCGTTCCAGCGCCGCTGGCGCCCGGCCTGCATCGACGGGGTGATCGATGGCGAAGTGGGGGCGCTGCTGTTCGAATTGCTGGTGATGCGGGATTCGGTGGCCAGCGACGATGATTAGCGCTAGACGGCGTCCGCCAGGGGGCCGGGCAGCCGCGTCGTTAGCAATAGCGCCGAGGAAAGTCCGGGCTCCACGAAACAAGGGTGGCGGGTAACGCCCGCCGTGTTCGCACGGGGCTTCGGCCTTGGGCGGGCATAGGGAAAGTGCCACAGAGAGCAGACCGCCCAGCCTCGGCTGGGTAAGGGTGAAAGGGTGCGGTAAGAGCGCACCGCGCGGCTGGTAACAGCGGCGGCATGGTAAACCCCACCCGGAGCAAGACCGAATAGGGGCGGCGCGCAGCGTTCCTGACTGTTACAGGTTAGGGCAATGCAGGTTGGTTCGACCCAGATCGCCCGGGTTGGTCGCTTGAGCGGCGCAGCAATGCGCCGCCTAGAGGAATGGTTGCCGGCACCGCCCGCGTCGCAAGATACGGGGCGGTGTTACAGAACCCGGCTTACAGGCCCCCTGGCACTAGTGGATTGATTTTGACATTTGCATCCCTTGGCGGTTGGGATGGGTCTGCAAATGTCAAAATCGTAAAATCCACTAGAAACAATATAATATCTAGTGGTTCTTATGTTTTCCGACATTTGCCTCTGCCCTTGCCGAAAGGGATGCAAATGTCGGAAACGAACCACTAGGACCAGCCGACATTCAGCCCATGCGGGCCTGCAAATGGCGGTCGTCCGCGCTTCCGATGCTCACGTACTGAAGTACGCTGCGCTCCGGGTCGCAGCCGACCACCATTTTGTCCTACGGGCTACGCCCTGCGGTCGCCTTCGGCTCGGTGACACCTGGACTAAATGTCGATCACCCGCGCCCGATGCTGACATAGGCAAAGCCGGCCTCGCGCATATCGGCTGGGTCATAGACATTGCGTAGGTCGACCAGCACGGCGGCGCGTGCGATGCCCTTGATCCGCTCCAGATCGAGCGCACGAAACGCATCCCATTCGGTGACGATCACTACGGCATCCGCACCCTCTGCGGCATCATAGGCCGATTTGGCCATCACCACGCCGGGCATCATCGGCGCGGCCAACGCCATGCCCTCGGGATCATAGGCGGAGACCTCCACCCCGGCGTCGATCAGGGTCTGGGCGATGGTGATGCTCGGCGCGTCGCGCATATCGTCGGTGTTGGGCTTGAAGGTGAGCCCGAGCAGCGCGACCTTCTTGCTGCGCACCGCGCCCGCCCCGCCGATAGCGTCGATGACCTTGCGGCCCATTGCGCGCTTGCGGCTTTCGTTGACCTTGACCACCGCCTCGACGATGCGGGTCGGGCTGTCATAATCCTCGGCGGTTTTCAGCAGGGCCAGCGTATCCTTGGGAAAACAGCTCCCGCCGTAGCCCGGCCCGGCGTGAAGGAACTTGCCGCCGATCCTCCCGTCGAGGCCGATGCCGCGCGATACGTCCTGAATATCGGCGCCAACCTTTTCGCACAGGTCGGCCATCTCGTTGATGAAGGTGATCTTGGTGGCCAGAAAGGCGTTGGCGGCATATTTGATCAGCTCGGCGCTGCGCCGGCTGGTGAACAGGATCGGCGCGCGGTTGAGGAACAGCGGACGATAGACCTCGCGCATCACACCCCGCGCCCACTCCTCGTCAGTGCCGATGACGATGCGGTCGGGGCGCTTGAAATCGGCGATGGCCGCGCCTTCGCGCAGGAATTCAGGGTTGGAGGCCACGGCACATTGTATGCCCGGCTTCGCCGCCGCGATAATCCGCTCAACCTCGTCGCCGCTGCCGACGGGTACGGTCGATTTGGTGACCACCACCACCGAAGGCCCGATATGTTCGCCCAATTCGCGCGCCACCGCATGCACGAAGCTGAGATCGGCATGGCCATCGCCGCGCCGCGACGGGGTGCCCACCGCGATGAAGATCGCCGATGCCCCCGCGATCCCGCTGGGCAGGTCGGTGGTGAAACTCAAACGTCCACCGCGCACATTGCTGGACACCAGTTCGGCCAGCCCCGGCTCGAATATCGGCATGACGCCGGCATCCAGCGCCGTGATCTTGGCCGGGTCCTTGTCGATACACACCACGTCATGCCCAAAATCGGCAAAGCACGCGCCCGATACCAGTCCGACATAGCCAGAGCCGATCATCGCGATTTTCATAGATTGGTCCTCATTGCGCGCGTCGCGTTTAGGGGGCGATAGTCTGTTTGGTGATGTTGATCGCGCCGTTCTCGTCCACTTCGGTGGCGATCAGCCAGCGTGCCGCGCCCTCCAGCCCCAGCGCAGTCAAACGCCCCGAGGCATAGGCGCCGGTGTCGATGCCGATGCGGTTGGGGGCGATCACCGCGCTGTCGGTGATGGTGTGGCCGTGGACGACGACGGCGCCATGGCTCGACTGATGGCTGAGAAACGGCTCGCGGATCCAGCGCAGGTCCGCGGGCGTCTGATCCTCGTGCGGCACGCCGGGGCGGATGCCGGCGTGGACGAACAGGTAGTCGCCGATGCGGATCTGGTTCTCGAACCCGGCGATGAAGGCCAGATCCTCGGGTGGGATCAGGCTGCGCATCAGGGCCTGTATCTCCTCATAGGTGGCGCTCTCATACCGCGCCTCGTCGATGCCAAAGCTCAGCACCGTCTCGCGCCCGCCATGGCGCAGCAGGTGGCGCAGCACATCGACACTGTCGATACCGCCCAGCAGCATTTCCTCGTGATTGCCCGCCAGAATACGCAGGCCCCGCTGTTGCTGCCATGCCCTTGCAAAGCCGATCACCCCGGCGCTCTCGGGCCCGCGATCCACCAGATCGCCCAGCAGAATCTCGGTGGTGTGCGCCATGTGGCGGCGGTTGCGCGCGGCATCATCCTCGGCAATCGCCGCGGCCAATGCGCGCAACAGGTCCAGCCGGCCATGGATGTCGCCCACCGCATAGACCCGCTGCCCCTGCGGCACAGACGGCAGCGGCACCGCCTCACGCGGGCGCAACAGCTTGCGGATAGCGCCGATCATGGCATGCCGATCATGCGTAAACTCATCTTGCGGGCGGGGCTTGGCGGGGAAGGGCGGGCGCCGCATCATCTAGGCGGGGTGCCGGCGGGGGTCAAGGCGGCGGGCCGGGGCCGGGGGGCGCGGCGGCTTGCCAGCGCGCACGGGAACGCTAGTGGATTGGTTTTGACATTCGAGTCCCGCTTGCGGCAAAGGGTGCTTTCGAATGTCAAAATCATAGAATCCATTAGAAACAATATAATATCTAGTGTTTCTTATGTTTTCTGACATTTGCCTCTACCCTTGCCGAAAGGGATGCAAATGTCGGAAACAAACCACTAGATTGCATGCGAAACCACCGGATGCGTGATGACCAAATATCTCCACACGATGATCCGCGTCGCCGATCTGGACGCGGCGATCCGCACCTTCGCGCTGATCGGCGTGACCGAACTGCACCGGATGGATAACGACCGGGGCCGCTTCACGCTGGTCTTTCTGGCGGCGGCGGGCGATGAGGGCGCCCAGGTCGAACTCACCTACAATTGGCCCGCCGAGGACGGCAGCAGCGAGGTTTATACCGGCGGGCGCAATTTCGGGCATCTGGCCTATCGGGTCGACAATATCTATGAGACCTGCGCGGCGCTGATGGCGGGGGGCGTCACCATCCACCGCCCGCCGCGCGATGGCCATATGGCGTTTGTGCGTACACCCGATGGCATCTCGATCGAGCTGCTTCAGGACGGCGCGCTGCCCCCTGCCGAGCCGTGGATCAGCATGCCCAATGTGGGCAGTTGGTAAACCCATACGCAGGATAATTATATTAAATCATCCCGGTTCATTAGTTGCAAACATTCGTAATGGCTCTTAAGCAATAATGCTAATTTCGGGGCGAGGAGTGGCGGGTTGCCTCCATCAATTACCGCGTCCTGGACGCTGGTGACATGGCTGGTGTTGGTTGAGCGCGAGCTGTTGCTGTTCGCGCTTTTCTGGTTCCTGCTGGGCACGATCGATGAAGCGGCGATGGATTGCACCTGGTTCTGGCTGCGGCTGAACGGGCGCGCCAGGACCGAACGCCTTGGCGAAAACCTGCGCTGCGATACGCTGATCACGCCGACGGCGGTGCTGATCCCGGCATGGCATGAGGCCGAGGTGATCGGCACCACCGTCTCGCATCTGCTGGCGGCATGGCCTCAGGATAATCTGCGGGTCTATGTCGGATGTTATGGCAATGATCCGGCCAGCCTGGCGGCGGCGATGCTGGGTGCGGGGGCCGATGCGCGGGTGCGGATGGTGGTGGTGGCGCATGCCGGGCCGACGACCAAGGCCGATTGCCTCAACCGGCTCTATGCGGCGGTTTGCGCCGATGAGGCGCGCGGCGGGGGGCGTTGCGGCGCCATCGTGCTGCAGGATGCCGAGGATATGGTCCACCCGCTGGGGCTGGCGGTGATCGACCGCGCGCTGGAAGCTGCCGATTTCGTCCAGCTGCCGGTGCGTCCGGAGATTCCCGGCGAAACCTCGTGGATCGCCGGACATTATGCCGATGAATTCACCGAATCGCATGCCAAGACGTTGGTGGTGCGCGGTGCATTGGGCACGGCGCTGCCGGCGGCGGGGGTGGGCTGCGGCTTTGCGCGCGGCATGCTCGATCAGATTGGGGCGATCCGGGTTGCGGCGGGGGAGACGGGGCCGTTTGCCGCCGAATGCCTGACCGAGGATTACGAACTGGGCATGCTGATCGCCCGGTGCGGCGGGCGCAGCCGGTTCGTGCGGATGCGCGATCCTGCGGGGCATCTGATCGCGACGCGCAGCTATTTTCCCGCAACCCTGCCGGCGGCGGTGCGCCAGAAAACGCGCTGGATCCACGGCACCGCGCTGCAAGGGTGGGACCGGTTGGGCTGGCAGCGCGACCTGCTGGAGATCTGGATGGGCCTGCGCGACCGGCGCGGGCCTTTGACCGCGATGGTGCTGGCCTGCGCCTATCTGCTGCTGGTGGTCGAGGCGATGCTGGATGTCGCGAGCCGGTTTGGCGCGATTGCCCTGCCTCCGCTGTCGCAGGGCATCGAAGTGATGATCCGGCTCAGCATTGCCGGGCTGATATGGCGCGCCGCGATGCGCGCCGGCTTTACGGCGCGCGAATATGGCCGGCGCGAAGGGGTGCGGGCGCTGCTGCGGATCCCGATCGCCAATGTGATCACCATCATGGCCGGGCGGCGCGCGCTGGGCGCCTATCTGGTCAGCCTGCGCAGCGGCGGCGTGGTGTGGGAGAAGACCGCGCACCTCCTGCACCCGGCTCGCACGCTGCGCCATCCGGCCGATCCGGCTGCGGCTCGCGGGGCGATTATCCTCCCGCATTTATATCCGGTGAGCGGAGCGGCGGCGCGATGACTTCGGCACCGCGCCGACGCGGACAGCCGCTGATTTTCCTGACGCTGGTGATCGGATCATGGGTCGGCGCGCGGGCGATGCTGTGGCAGCCGCTGCCCGCGATGATGGCCCCGGCGGGTCTGCGGCTGGCAGAGGCGTCGGTGATACGGCACGGCAAGGCAGCCGTGGCCGCGCCGCTGGCGACGCCTGTGATGGGCGTGACTGTTCAGCAGCCAGAGCTGGGCGGTGCCGCCGGCGAAGCTGCTCCGATGGCGCCGCTGCCCGGCGTTCTGGCCGGGCCGGCCCCCACACTGAGGCCCGCGCCTGCCCCCAAGCTGGTGCTGGCGCCCGAACCCACTCTGGTGCCAGCGGGGCCGCCGCCGCGCATGACGCCCGGCCTCGCCGCCGGGCATCAGATGCTGTGGATGGCGGCGATGAGCAATCTGCCCCCGCCGCGCCGCACACTGCCCACCCTGGCGTCGGCGCCCCAGCCGCTGCGCCCTCGGCTCAGCCCGGAAGCCAATGCGGCGGCTGCTATGCTGTTTGCGCAAAGCGATGCCGCCGCGCTGCGTTGGTCGGCGGATGGCTGGCTGCTGCTACGCCGGGGCAGCGGGCAGGGCAGCGGGCAGGGCGGGGCCAATGTGCCCCAGTCCAGCTATGGCAACAGCCAGGTCGGCGCGGTGTTACGCTATCGGCTGGAGCCCAGGGCGCATCAGATCGGCGCCTATCTGCGCGTAACCGGCGCGCTGCTGCGCACCCCTGGCACCGCATTTGAGCGCGATGCGGCGCTGGGCATGTCGGCGCGGCCCATTGCCGGGGTGCCGCTGGTCGTGGCGGTCGAGGCGCGGGCCAGCCGGTTCGACGACGGCAGCGTCCGTTTGCGCCCGGCCGGCTTCGCCTATACCCAAATGCGGCCATTGCCGCTGCCGCTGGGGCTGCGGGCTGAGGTTTATGCCGCCGGCGGCTATGTCGGAGGCAAGGAATCGACGGCCTTTGTCGACGGCCAGCTGCATGCCGATCATGCGTTGCTGCACCTTGGCCCGACCGAGCTGCGCGCCGGCGCCGGGGTGTGGGGCGGGGCGGAGAGGGGCGCGGCGCGTCTCGATGTCGGACCCGCCGCCAGCGTCGATGTGGCGCATGGAGGGATCGGCGCGCGGCTGGGGATCGACTGGCGTTTCCGGCTCGCTGGCAATAGCGCGCCGGGCTCCGGGCCGACCCTGACGCTGTCGGGCGGGTTTTAATGCCGAAACCCCCATTTTTTTGCCCGAAAAGGCGGGTCGGCGCTCTTTCCACCGAGCCATGGCTGGGATAGCCTCGGGCGCAGATGGACGTTTACCTCCCGATCGCCAATCTTTCGGTCAATGGACTGGTCATCGTCGGGCTCGGCGTGATTACCGGGGTGTTGTCAGGCATGTTCGGGGTGGGCGGCGGGTTCCTCACAACGCCGCTGCTGATCTTCTATGGCATTCCCCCCACCGTCGCCGCCGCTTCCGCCGCCAGCCAAGTGACTGGGGCCAGCGTCTCCGGCCTGTTTGCGCATTCCAAGCGCAATGGGGTGGATTACCATATGGGCGCGGTGCTGGTGATCGGCGGGATTATAGGGACCGGGCTGGGTTCGGTGCTGTTCCGGGTGCTGACGGCGCTGGGCCAGATCGATACGGTGATCAATGTGCTTTACGTCGGGCTGCTGGGCTCGATCGGCACGATCATGGCGCGCGAAAGCATCGCGACCCTGCGCGCCAGCCGCACCGGCGCGCCGCTGCCCGCTGCCAAGCGCCGGCATCACCCGATGGTCGCCAGCCTGCCGCTGCGCTGGCGGTTCTATCGATCGGGGCTCTATATCTCGCCGCTCGCGCCGCTGTTGCTGGGCATCGGGACCGGGGTCCTGACTATGCTGATGGGCATCGGCGGCGGCTTCGTGCTGGTGCCCGCGATGCTGTATATTCTGGGGATGAGCGCCAATGTGGTGGTCGGCACGTCGCTGTTCCAGATCCTGTTCGTGACGATGGCGACCACGATGATGCATGCGCTGACCACGCAGGCGGTCGACATCGTGCTGGCCGGGATGCTGTTGATGGGATCGGTCACGGGCGCGCAATTGGGCGCCTATGTCGCGCAGCGCGCGAGCCCGGTGCGGCTGCGGCTGTTGCTGGCGATCATCGTGGTGGGGGTGGCGGCGCGGATGGCACTGGGGCTGACGTTCCGCCCTGACGAGATCTACACTGTGAGTGTGCCATGAGGGGAAAGGGTCCCCTCATGGCCTGCTTCCCGAAAAGCGCGAAAGTGCGCTTTTCGGGAAGCCTGTGCATCTATTTGCCGTCTGCCGGCGGAATTTGGCCCGCGCCCCCTTCCGACTGCCCACAGCGTTCCATCCTGAATGGGAGGTCGGGAGGGGGCGCGGGATGGCACAGGCTTCCCCCGCCGGCAGGCGGCAAAGACTCCGCGCGGGATGGCACAGGCTTCAGGTGGTCAATCAAACTGCTGGTGGCGATGTTGGCACTGACGCTGACCACCGCCGCGCGCGATCCGATCCTGGTGCCCGATGTGTCGCAGCACGAGATCGAGGTGCGGCAGGGTTTCACCGGCACGCAGCTGCTGCTGTTCGGCGCGATCCTGACGCCTGAGGGCACCCGCGCCGGGCAGGATTACGACATCGTGGTGGTGCTGGAGGGCCCCGCAGCGCCTATCGTCCTGCGCGAGAAGAAGCGCTTTGCTGGGGTGTGGCTCAACGCCAATTCGACCACGTTCCAGTCCGCGCCCAGCTATTACGCGGTCGCCTCGTCGCGGCCGATCACCAAGATCGTGGGGGATCAGACCGCCGCGATCTATGAGCTGGGCCTGCCTTGGCTGCAATTGTCGCCCACCGGCACTATCGACCCGGCGGCACAGACGCGCTTTGCCGCGGGGCTGGTCGATCTGCGCAAGCGGCACGGGCTCTACCGTGAGGACGAGGGCAGCGTCACCATCACCGGCCAGGTGCTCTACAAGGCGACGATATTCCTGCCCTCCAGCGTTCCGGTCGGCAGCTATACCGCCGAGACCTTCGCGGTCCACCACGGCCGCGTCGTCGCCTCCGCGATCAGCCGGGTGCAGGTACGCAAACAGGGTTTTGAGCGCGCGATCGATGATTTCGCGCATCACTCGGCGTTTTCCTACGGGCTGTTCACGGTGGTGGTGTCGGTTCTGATGGGGTGGCTGGCGGGGCGGCTGTTCGCGCTGATCTGAGCCGATCCAAGCTGGCGATTATCGCAAAATTAACCGCGCACCGCCTACAATTTGTCCGCGCGCTTTCTGCGCAATGGCGGGGTCCAGCGTAATGTCCGAAATGTCGATGCGCGGGCTCAACGCCGACGTAGCTATGCCGGCGCAGGCCGCGCCAGCCCAGCCGAACATCCCGTCCAGCGCCGCCAATGTCGATCAGCCCATCGGCGTGGTGCTGGAAATCGCCGGATCGGGCAGCCTGATCGCGCTCGACCTGCAACGGCTGTCCGAATGCGCCGAGGATGAAGACCCCTCGGTCCAGCTGTCGGGGCAGGTCGGCAGCCAGATCAAGATCCGCGTCGGCCGCAAATGGCTGCTCGCCAGCGTCCGCACCCAGCGCCACGATCCCAAGACCAGCGGCGGCATCGTCGCCAACATCGATTTTCTGGGCGAGGGCGACGAGGAGCGGCTGACCGGCCGCATCCACAGCTTCCGCCGCGGCGTCACCAATTACCCGATCCCCGGCGCGCTGATCTACCCGGCCAGCACCAAGGACCTGCGCGAGGTTTATGCGGGCACCGGCGCCCCCACCATTCAGGTCGGCACCGTCTATCCGACCAAGGATATCCGCGCGAGCCTCTATGTCGATCAGTTCCTGGGCAAACATTTCGCGCTGCTCGGCTCCACCGGCACCGGCAAGTCGACCAGCCTCGCGCTGATCCTGCACCGCATCTGTCAGGCCGCGCCGCAGGGCCATGTGTTGATGATCGATCCGCACGGCGAATATTCCGCCGCGTTCAAAACCACCGGCATGCTGTTCGATGTGAACAACCTGCAACTGCCGTACTGGCTTATGAATTTTGAAGAACATTGCGAAATCCTGCTGTCGAGCCGGGGCGATTCGCGCCAGATCGATGCCGAGATCCTCTCCAAATGCCTGTTACAGGCGCGCTCGCGCAACCGCCTGGCCGAGGCGATGGGCAAAATCACCGTCGATTCGCCGATCCCCTATCTGTTGTCTGACCTGTCCAATATCCTGCAGAACGAGATGGGCAAGCTCGACAAGGCCACCAACACCGCGCCGTTCATGCGGATCAAGACGCGGCTGGAAGAGCTGAAGAACGATTCGCGCTATCAGTTCCTGTTTTCCGGTATGCTGGTCGGCGACACGATGGCCGAATTTATCGGGCGCCTCTTCCGCATGCCCTCGCGCGGCAAGCCGATCTCGATCGTCGATGTGTCGGGCGTGCCGTCCGAAATCACCTCGACGGTGGTGGCGGTGCTCAGCCGGCTGGTGTTCGATTTCGCGATCTGGTCGCGCGACGAAAAGACCCATCCGATCCTGCTGGTCTGCGAGGAAGCGCACCGCTACGTCCCTTCCGAGAAGAACGCCGAGGGGTCATCGGTCGGCAGCATTCTGGGGCGGATCGCCAAGGAAGGGCGCAAATACGGCGTCTCGCTGGGCCTGATCACCCAGCGCCCATCCGATCTGGCCGAGGGTGTGCTGTCGCAATGCGGCACGATCATCGCCATGCGGCTCAACAATGACCGCGATCAGGCGTTTGTGAAGGCGGCGATGCCCGAGGGCGCGCGCGGTTTCCTCGATTCGATCCCGGCGCTGCGCAACCGCGAATGCATTATCTGCGGCGAAGGCGTGTCGATCCCGATTCGCGTCGGCTTCGATGACCTTGAGGAAGAAAAACGCCCGGCCTCGGCCGATCCCTCGATCACCGAGCTGTGGAACAACAGCGGCGGCGAGGAGGAAGTTGTGCAGCGCACGGTACAGAGGTGGCGAGCGCAGGGGCGGTAGGATTCTTTGTTGGGCGACCTGACGGTCGCAGCCTGTTCGGTTGTTTGCCGTCTGCCGACGGGATTGGCCCGCGCCCCTCCCGACCTGCCATTCAGTGTGTATCCTGTGAAAGGTCGGGAGGGGGCGCGGGATGGAACAGGCTTACCGCCGTAGGGCGGCAAAAGACTCCACAGACTTTCTGCCCGCGATCAATCAACCATATGCCTTGTCCCGCTTCGCCCGCCACGGCCCGCGCCAGAAATACAGCGCCGTCATGGTGGTCGAAATGCAGGTTGCTACCGGGAAGGACCACCACAGCGCATTGGTGCCCAGCGCCGGATGCAGCATAAAATAGAACCCCAGTCGCACCGGATACAGCGCGACCACCTGAATGATCAGCGGCGCGATCACCACGCCATAGGCGCGCATGGTGCCCCCCATGATCATTGATGCGCCCATGATCACATAGGACCAAGTGCAGATATACTGGATATGCGACGAAATCGGCAGCGCCGGGCTGGCGCTGCCCAGAAACAGCGATGACAAGGGCCGGGCGCCCAATACCAGCAGCGCGGCGAATACCCCGGTCATGCTGACATTGCCGATCATCCCGGCGCGCGTGACATCATTGACCCGCTGATGATTGCCCGCGCCGATGTTCTGCGCGACCATCGCGCTGACCGCCGAGCTGATCGCGAAGGCGGGCATTTGCAGGTAATTCCACAGCTGCATCGATGCGCCATAGGCCGCGACCGTATCGGTGCCCTCACGGTTGACCAGCCCGATCATCACCATCTGGGCCGACGCAATCAACAGCATCTGCCCGCTCATCGGTAGGCCCTTGGCGAGAATATAGGACAGCTCAGCCCGCAGCGGCAGCAGATAGCGCAATTGCGCGCCCCGCAGCGCCAGCGGCAGGTCCTTGGCGTAAAGCGCGCCGATCTGAAGCATCACGCCCGCCAGATTGGCCAGCCCCGAAGACAGCGCGGACCCCGCAATCCCCAGTTTCGGGATCGGGCCATAGCCGCGGATCAGCAGCGGATTGAACACGATATCCAAGGCCACCGTCAGCACCGTGGCGTAAAGCGGCGCGCGCGTTTCCCCGACCCCGCGCATCCCCATGCCCAGCGTCATCGACAGCGCGCCCAGCGGCATCGTCACGAACACGACGCGCAAGTAAGCCAGCGCCTCGGCCTGACTGTCATGCGGTGTCGCCAGCAGGTGCAGCAGCCCGGGTGCCACAAGCCAGCCGATCGCCCCGACCGTGACCGCGAAAGCCAGCGTAAAGCCCAGTCCGCTGCCGAAGGTCCGCCGCGCCGCATCGACATTGCGCGCGCCGAAATGCTGACCCACCCGCACCGTGGTCGCCATGCCCAGCCCGAATACTCCGGCGAACAGCAGGAACATGATGCCATTGGCATTGGTGGTGGCGGCCAGCGCGCTTTCCCCAATCAGCCGCCCGACCCAGATCGCATTGATGGAACCGTTCAGCGTCTGAATGATATTGCCGACCAGCATCGGGATCGAAAACAGCAGCAGCGTCTTGAAAATCGGCCCTTGGGTCAAATCGCCGCGTATGGGGACGCCAGTGATTTTGGGGCTGGCAATATCGGGGGCAATATCGGGGGCGATTTCGGGGCCGATATCGGAGAGGGGGAGGGTGTCACTCATGTACCCCTCGTGTCGCCATGGCTGTGGATATGCAAGCGGTCGCTGAAATTATAGCCATGGCCTAGGCAAACATCGCGGATCCACCCCGAACGGCGGTTTAGCGCGGCACTGCTGCGGCCCAGCGGCATCAGCCAGATGCGGCCGGCGGCGATGGCGTGGGTCTGGGCGAGGGCTTGCACCCCGGCAATGTCCTCCGGCGCGGCGATCACGAATTTGAAATTGGCGCGGGGGTCGGCGGCGAAAGCGGCCAGCGCCTCGGCCCGCAAAGCCAGTTGCGCCGGATTGCCCGAATGCGCCAGTTTGGGGCTGACATTGAACTGATGCACCAGATCGGCCAGCGCGGCGGGCGGCGCGATGGTGCCATTGGTCTCCACCTCGACATGCATCCCGGGCAGCATCGCCAGCATCCGCGCCAACGCCGGGGCCTGCAACAAAGGCTCGCCCCCGGTAATCACCAGCCGCCTGGCCCCCAGCGCCACGATCCGCGCGGCGGCATCGGCCTCGCTCAGCGTGATCTGATTGGCGGCGCGCCCAAACGCGATGCCATCCTCATGCGGCCGCGCATCGCCGGTAAAGCGCCACGTATAGGCGGTGTCGCACCACGCGCAGGCGAGGTTACAGCGCGACAGCCGGATAAACACCGACGGCAGCCCGGCGGAGAGCCCTTCGCCCTGCAAAGCAGCGAAAATCTCGGGCTCGCCAGCGGTGATGGCGGCGAGGGTCAGCGCCATGCGGGCATTACCCCAGCCGCGCCAGCGCCGCCGCCAACCGCTCGGCCTCCGCCGCATGGGCGGCGTGATCGGCGCGGGCCTTGTCCACCGCTTCGGGCTTGGCCTTTTCGGCAAAGGCGGGGTTTTCCAGACGCTTGGCCAGGCTATCTCGCTCCTTCTGCGAAGCGGCCAACGCCTTGGCGAGGCGCGCGCGTTCAGCGGCAAGGTCGATTATGCCGTCCAGCGGGATGATCAGGCTGGCGTCGCCGGCCCCAACCTGCATCGCGGCGCCGGCGGGGGCAGGCGCGAAATGGATCGCCGAGAGCCGCGCCAGCCGCTCGATCGCGCCGGGATTGCGCGCGATGATGCCGCGCGTCGCGGCGCTGGGCTCGGGCAACCAAGCCTCCAGCCGGGCGCCCGGCGCGATGCCCAGTTCCGCCTTGGCGCCGCGCAGATTGCCGACCAGCGCGATCAGCCACTCCACCTCGGCCTTCGCCCCGGCATCGACCGCAGCCCCCGGCTCGGGCCACCGCGCCACGATCAGCTTAGTGTCACGCGCCCCCATGCTATTCCACAATTCTTCGGTGATGAACGGCATGAACGGGTGCAGCATCACCAATATCTGATCGAGCACCCAACCACCTACCGCGCGCGTCTCATCGTCGAACTGGCCCTTGACCAGCTCGATATACCAGTCGCAAAACCGGTCCCAGACAAAGCGATAGATCGCCCCCGCCGCCGCATCGAAGCGCAGGTCGGCCATCGCCTTATCCATTTCCGCCAGCGTTTCGACCACCTCGCCGATGATCCAGCGGTTCACCGCCAGCGTGGCCGGCGGTGCCGCCAGCGAGGTGCTCGCGCCGATGCCATTGGCCTGACAAAACCGCGCGGCATTCCACAGCTTGGTGGCGAAATTGCGATAGCCCTCGACCCGGCGCTCATCCATCTTCACATCGCGGCCCTGCGATTCCATCGCCGCCATGAAAAACCGCAGCGCATCGGCGCCATATTGGTCGATCAGCCCCAGCGGATCGACGACATTGCCCTTGCTTTTGGACATTTTCTGCCCATCGGCGGCGCGCACCAGCCCGTGGAGATACAGCCGCTTCCACGGCACTTGGCCCGCGTTGAAATGCATCCCCTGCATCGCCATCCGCGCGCACCAGAAAAACAGGATGTCAAAGCCCGAAATCAGCAAGTCATTAGGATAATGCCGCGCCAATAAGCCCCCCCCCTCGGGGGAGGGGTTGGGGTGGGGGGTGTCTGCGGGCGGCGAACCCCCATCCGCACCCTTCCCCATCGGGGAAGGGCTTTCCTCGGGCCAGCCCAGCGTGGCGAAGGGCCACAGGGCGGAGGAGAACCAGGTGTCGAGGACGTCGGGGTCTTGTTCGAGAGTGTAGGGCTTAATGTCACCCATTTGATACGAGTCAGGCGCGAGCCTGATGTCGGATTCATTCACACCAAAATAATCTGCCGCGGTCTTCTTCGCTTCATTTTCGTCGTGCGCGATAATCGTGTGCCCGCGACTGAAAACGCTGTCGAAAAAATCGAGGTCTATATCATCACCAGGGTTTGCGCTTGAGAGCCTGGCAACCTCCTTCTCGGTCGATTCCTTCGTTGCACAATACCAAGCCGGTATCCGATGCCCCCACCACAGTTGCCTTGAAACGCACCACGGCTGGATATTCTCCATCCAGTTAAACCACGTCTTTTCCCAGCTCTTCGGCACGATCTCAATCGCACCAGACCGCACCGCATCAATCGGTCCCTTGGCCAATTCCGCCGCGTTGACATACCACTGATCGGTCAGCCACGGCTCGATCACCACCCCGCCGCGATCACCATACGGGGTCTGGATCACGCGCGGTTCGGCATCTGCCTCCACCGGCTCGCCATCCTTGTCCTTGGTCACATGCGGCACGAGCAGCTCGGCATCCTTCAGCGCCGCCACAACTTTTGCCCGCGCATCAAACCGATCCAAGCCGATGTAATCGGCGGGGATACCGCCACATTGCACCACCCGTGCCTCGGCATCGAACATGTTGAGCATATCCGCCGCTGCAATCCCCGCACGCCGGCCCACCTCGAAGTCGTTGAAATCATGCCCCGGCGTGATCTTCACGGCGCCCGAGCCCAGCTCCGGGTCGGCGTGTTCGTCGGCGACGATGGGGATCAGCCGCCCGGTAATCGGCAACTTGATTTGCTTGCCGATCAGCGCCGTATAGCGCGCATCATCGGGGTGCACAGCCACCGCCATATCGGCCAGCATCGTCTCGGGGCGCGTGGTAGCCACCTCCAGAAACCCGCTGCCATCCTCCAACGGATAGCGAAACCGCCAGAACTGCCCTTTGATCTCCCGCGTCTCGACTTCAAGATCGCTGATCGCGGTTTTCAGCTTGGGATCCCAATTGACCAGCCGCTTGTCGCGATAAATCAGCCCCTGATTATACAGGTCGACGAAAACCTTCGTTACCGCCTTGGTAAAATGCGGGTCCATGGTGAACTGTTCGCGGCTCCAGTCCATAGAACAGCCCAGCCGGCGCAATTGCCCGGTGATGGTGCCGCCGCTTTCCTTCTTCCACTCCCACACCTTGTCGACAAAGGCCTCGCGCGTGTAATTGGCGCGCTTGTCCTGCCGCGCCTCAAGCTGGCGCTCGACCACCATCTGCGTGGCGATGCCGGCGTGATCGGTGCCCACCACCCAAAGCGCATCCTTGCCGCGCAGACGCTCATAGCGCACAACGATGTCCTGCAATGTGTTGTCCAGCGCATGCCCGACATGCAGCGATCCCGTGACATTGGGCGGCGGATTGACGATGGTGAAGGGCTGGGCATCCGGACGATCAGGGCGGAACAGCCCATTGGCCTCCCAATGCGCATACCATTTGGCCTCGATCGCGGCCGGATCGAAGGTCTTGTCAAGGGTTTGCGGGGCGGCGGCAGGCTGATCTGTCATGCGCGGGCTTTGCCAGCCACCCCCCGCCGGTGCAACCCCGCATGATGGCCGGTATCCTGGCTTGGGCATAGCGATGCAAAACCCCGGTTGCCGGGCGGGGGGTTTTCCCCCATTATGGCTACGCACATGACTGATATGCCCCAATTCACCACAGATGGCGAAGATAGTGGCTCCGGCAACGGTGGCATTGCCACGCTGTCCGGCCCGCTGTTGGTGGCCACGATCGGCGCGTTGGACCGCGAGATGCGCGATTATACCGGCACCATCACCCGCGTCGACATCGCCAAGGTCACCGCCATCGACACCGTCGGCGCATGGGTGGTGGTGCGGCTGGCCCGCGATCACGGCGCCGAGATCACCGGCGCCAGCCACCAGGCCCAGCGGCTGATCGATGCGGTCGGCCAGGCGGGCGATGAGGAGCCTCTCCGCCCGATACGCGTGCCGGTGCAGGTCCGCGTGCCCGAAGCGGTGGGCAAGTTGGTCGTCACTTCGGGGCAGGGCAGCATCAGCAGCGTCGCTTTTCTGGGCGAGCTGATCATTGCCGTCTGGCACACCATCTGCCATCCGCGCCGGCTGCGGATCACCGCACTGATCCGCCAGACCGAGTTGGTGGGGGTCAATTCGCTCGGCATCATCGGCTTGATGAGCTTCCTGATCGGCGTGGTCATTGCCCAGCAGGGCGCGGTCCAGCTTCAGCAATTTGGCGCCGAGATTTACACGATCAACCTGACCGGCCGGCTGGCGCTGCGCGAATTGGGCGTGCTGATGACCGCGATCATGGTCGCGGGCCGCTCGGGCAGCGCCTTTGCCGCGCAGATCGGCACGATGAAGCTGACCGAGGAGATCGACGCGATGCGCACCATCGGCGTGTCCCCGATCGAGGCGCTGGTGCTGCCGCGCGTGATTGTCGGTGTGCTGATGATGCCGCTGCTGGGAACCTATGCGGCGGTAGTGGCGATCATGGGCGGCGCTGTGTTGGCCAGCCTTACGCTGGACATCCCGTTCTTCACGTTCCTGCGCCGCATTCAGGAGGTTGTGCCGATGACCGACCTGTGGGTGATGCTGATCAAGGCGCCGGTGTTCGGGTTGATCATCGCGTTTTGCGGCTGCTTTCAGGGCATGCAGGTGGAGAATGATTCGGAACAGGTCGGCCGCCGCACCACCCAGGCGGTGGTGCAGGGCATCTTCATGGTCATCGTGCTCGACGCGTTTTTTGCAGTGTTCTTCAGCAAGATCAACTGGATATGAGCAAGGTCTCACCATCTGACGGCGATCCGGGCGATGACAATCCGGCAATCGATATCGAGGGTCTGTCGAACGGCTTTGACGGGCATCTGGTGCATGAGAATTTGTCGCTCACGGTGCGGCGCGGTGAGATTCTGGGCGTCGTCGGTGGGTCGGGCACCGGCAAATCGGTGCTGATGCGCTCGATCATCGGGCTGCAAACCCCGTCCGCCGGCACTATCCGCGTGCTAGGCCGCGCGGTGGCGGAGCCCGATCCAGACAATCCCGACAGCGACATCCGTTCGCGCTGGGGGGTGTTGTTTCAGGGCGGCGCGCTGTTCTCGACGCTGACCGTGGGTGAGAATGTGGTGGTGCCGATCAAGGAATTCTATCCCGAAATCGCCCCTGAATTGCAGCGGGAAATCGCCGGTTTCAAGGTCATGCTGTCGGGCCTGCCTCCCGAGGCAGCGGTGAAATTCCCCTCCGAACTGTCGGGCGGGATGCGCAAGCGCGCGGCCTTGGCACGGGCGCTGGCGCTCGATCCCGAATTGCTGTTTCTGGATGAGCCCACCGCCGGCCTCGACCCGATCGGCGCCGCCGCCTTCGACAGTCTGATCAAGGAATTGCACGAGACGCTGGGGCTGACGGTGTTCCTGATCACCCATGATCTCGATACGCTGCATGAGATTTGCGACCGTGTCGCGGTGCTGGCCGATCGCAAGGTCATCGCGGTGGGCACGATCCCCGAGCTGATGGCCAGCGATCATCCGTGGATTCAGGAATATTTCAACGGACCGCGCGGCCGTGCGGCACAAAACAGCCGCCCAGCCGTTGATACTCCCGCACCCCCGGTCGAAACTGTTGCCAAAACCGCCAACCCCAAGCCGGTGGACAAACCCACCCAGCCCGACGCATAACGATAGAAGATCAGGGGATTTCCTTCATGGAAACACGCGCAAATTACGTCTGGGTTGGTGCGGTGTCGCTGGGTTTGCTGGCGCTGCTCGCGGGCCTGGCGCTGTGGCTGGCGCATCTGGCGCGTGGTGACCCCGATTATTACGACATCTATTTCCACCAGTCGGTCTCCGGGTTGAGCAATGGCACGGCCGTGTCCTACGCCGGCGTCCCGGCTGGCAAAGTCACCCAGATCGAACTGTGGCGCCCCGACCCCAGCTTTGTGCGGGTGCGGGTTGCGGTGGAAAGCAAGTTCCCGATCCTGCAAGGCACCACCGCCACGATTGAGGGCAGCTTCACCGGCGTCTCGGACATTCAGCTGGGCGGCGGCGTCAAGGGCGCGCCGGCGATCACTCAGGCAGGGCCGGATGGTGTGCCGGTGATCCCCACCAAACGCAGTGGGCTGGGCGAATTGCTGAACAACGCGCCGCTGCTGCTCGACCGGCTGGCCACGCTGACCGAGCGGTTGACCATGGTCCTGTCCGATCAGAACCAGAAATCGGTATCCAACATTTTGGAGCATACCGACAAGATCACTGCCAGCCTGGCCGATGCTTCGCCACAGATGAAAAGCACCCTGACCCAGCTGCAATCGACGCTGGCGCAGGCGACGCAGACGCTGGCCTCGTTCCAGGCGCTGTCGGCGAGCGCCAATCGCCAGCTCGATCCGGCAGGGCCATCGGTGGTCCATCAAATGACTGCCACGCTCAAATCGGCGCAGGCGGCGGCGGATTCGCTGCAAACCATCCTCGAAAGCGCCAAGCCGGCGACGAAGCAATTGTCTGAGTCGACTCTGCCTCAGGCCGAGGCCACGCTGCGCGACCTGCGCGCCGCCGCCAAGGCTTTGCACGATATGACCGAGAAGTTGCAGGACCACGGCGCGGGCTCGCTGATCGGCGGATCGAAACTGCCGGAGTATAAGCCATGAGCATTAGCGGACACGGGCAAGGACAATCGCACATGGCAGATGTCGGGCGCGGGATACTGGCCATCGCCGGGTGCCTGGCGCTGGCCGGGTGCATCAATCTGGGCGGCGGCAAGCCCCCGGCGCAGCTACTGACGCTGGGTGCGGAGGCGGCGGCGCCGGTGGGGCCGGGCATCACCGCCAAGCCGGGCGATGCCATCGTGGTGGAGGAGCCGGGCAGTCCGCAATCGCTGGCGGTGACTCAGGTGCCGGTGCGGATTAGCGACAGTTCGATCGCCTATCTAAAGGGTGCGGTCTGGGCCGACCGCCCGACGCGGCTGTTCCGGGGCCTGCTGGCCGAGACGTTGCGCGCGCGCGGGACCCGCATGGTGTTCGAGGACAGTCAGCCCGATGCGCTGGGCGGCACGCGGCTGTCGGGGGAACTGGTGGCGTTCGGCTATGATGCGCCGACCGGATCGGTGGTGGTGCGGTTCGATGCGCTGCGTTCCACCGGCAAGTCGGCAGTGTCGATGCGCCGGTTCGAGGCGGTGGAGCACGGCGTCGCGCCGACCGCCGCCGCCGTTGGCCCGGCGCTGGGCCGCGCGGCCAATGACGTGGCACGGCAGGTGGCGGATTGGGTGGGCTGAGGGGGAGTCTGTTTGCTTGGCGGCCCTGATGGTCCGCAAGCCTGTGCCATCCCGCTCCCCCTCCCGACCTCCCATTCAGTGCGTATCCTGTCGGAGGTCGGGAGGGGGAGCGGGATGGCACAGGCTGGCCACCGGAAGGCGGCAACAAACGCACACCCTTCCACGAAAAGGCCCTTTCGCGCTTTCCCGCCAAACAATTGCCGGCCTCGCCCGTTTGTGCGAGGGGCGGACCATGCCCGATGACCGCTTCCGCCTCAGCGATGCCCGCCCCGACGATGCCCCGGCGCTCGCCGCGCTGAAACTCGCGGCGTTTCGCGAGACGTTCCTCGACGGCTTCAAAATCCCCTATCCTCCCGCTGACCTCGCGGTGTTCGAGGAGGCGAGTTACGGGCTGGCCACCGTCCGCGGCGAGCTGGCAGATACCGCGCATCATAGCTGGGTGGCGGCGGACGCGGCGGGCGCGTTCGTCGCTTATGCGCATGTCGGGCCTTGCAAGCTGCCGCATGGCGAAGTCGCGCCGGGCGATCCCGAGCTCTATCAGCTATACTTGCGTAATGCGGTGCAGGGGGCCGGGCTGGGGACGCGGTTGCTCGACGCGGCGCTGGACTGGCTGGGGCAGGGCGGGCGGCCGATCTGGCTGGGCGTGTGGTCGGGCAATGCGCGGGCGCAGAAGGTCTATGCCGGGCGCGGGTTCACGGTGGTCGGCGAATACCGTTTCAAGGTCGGGACGTGGTTTGACGAGGAGCTGATCATGCGCCGCGATCCGCCACGCGTTTGACCGCCGCCGATCCTGTCGCGGCGCTCGCCGAGGCCGCCCGCAACGCGCCCGACGATCCCGCCGCGTGGCGCGCGCTGGCCGATGCGTGCTTTCGGGCCGGGCGCACTGCCGAGGCCGATGCGGCGTATCAGCATCATACTTTGGTGGCGGTCAACGATCCGGTGTTGCGGCAGGCGGCGCTGGCGCTGGCCGGGAACCGCCTTGATGTTGCGGAGCGGTTGATAAAGCCGCACTTGAAAGGGAACCCCACCGACGTTGCGGCGATCCGCATGCTGGCCGAGCTGGCGGGGCGGCTGGGGCGGTTGGCCGATGCCGAGGCGCTGCTGACCCGCGCGCTGGAATTGGCCCCCGGTTTCTTGCCTGCGCGCCAGAATATGGCCATGCTGTGCCTGCGTCAGCACCGCAACGCCGAGGCGCTGGCCCAGACGGAAACCCTGCTCGCGGCGGAGCCCCACAACCCCGCGTTCCTCAATCTGGAGGGTGTGGTGCTGGCGCGGTTTGGCGATTATGCCGATGCGGCGGAGCGTTTCGCCGCCGTGCTGGCGCACCGCCCGAACCAGCCGCGCATCTGGCTAAGCTATGGCCATGCGCTGAAAACGGTGGGCCGGCAGGCGGAGGCGATCGCCGCCTATCGCCGTGCGATCGCCCTGCAACCGGGGCTGGGTGAGGCGTGGTGGAGCCTGGCCAACCTCAAATCGCTGACCTTCACCGCCGCAGATCGCGGGGCGATGGCGGCTGCGCTGGGCGATGCCGCGCTGGGCGATGAGGACCGACTGCACCTGCATTTCGCGAGTGGCAAGGCCGAGGAGGATGCGCGGCATTTCGCCCCGGCCTTTGCGCATTATACCAGCGGCAATGCCATCCGGGCGGCGCAATTGCGCTATGATCCGGCGCCGCTGGGGGCGTTGGTCGAGGCCGCAATCACCACGCTGGATGCCGGATTTTTCGCGTCGCGGGCGGGGCAGGGCGATCCCGCGCCGGGGGCGATTTTCGTGCTGGGCATGCCGCGCTCGGGCTCGACGCTGGTGGAACAGATCCTGGCTAGCCACAGCCAGATCGAGGGCACGAAGGAGCTGCCCGATATCGAGATGCTGGCGCGCACATTGGCGCCGATCGACGCGCGGCATGTCGCGATGCTGGGGCAGTTGCCGCCGGCGAAACTGGCCGAACTCGGCGCGGCCTATCTCGCCGCCACGCTTGTGCATCGCAAGCAGGGCAGGGCGCTGTTCATCGACAAGATGCCCAACAATTGGGCCTATGTGCCGTTTATCCGGCTGATCCTGCCCGGTGCCAAAATCATTGATACTCGGCGCGCCGCGATGGCCTGCTGCTTCTCCAATTTTAAACAGCATTATGCGCGGGGGCAGGCGTTCAGCTATCGTATCGATCATCTCGCCCGCTATTTCGCCGATTACGTCCGCTTTATGGACCATATCGACGCAGTGCTGCCCGGTGCCGTCCACCGCGTCCATCACGAGGGTATGGTCGCCGACACACAAGCTGAGACGCTGGCATTGCTGGCGTATCTGGGCCTCGACTTGGAGCCCGCCTGCCTGCGCTTCTGGGAGAACGACCGCCCCGTGCAGACCGCCAGCAGCGAGCAGGTGCGCCAGCCGATCTTCGCCGACGGGGTGGACCAATGGCGCGCATTCGCGCCGTGGCTGGGTGAGATGCGCGGCGCGCTGGGCGACCTGGCTGCGGAGTGAGGTGACGCCTGATCTGACGTCCGACATGCGGCCCGATTGCCACATTCCCGGTGCGACTTGCTGCGCCGCAGCACCGGGTATTGACAGAATTGTCAATCTGCTGGAACCCCGTGCGGCGGCGCTTCCCGCGCCGCTATCAAAGCTGGGGATCTCCATGTTTGTATCCGCGCCGTTCACGGCAAAGCGTCTGGCTCTGGCACTGCTGGCATCGGCCTCGCCGCTGGCGATCCACCCGGCGCTCGCGCAGTCTGGTCCCGCGCCCGCCGCAGCCCCGGATACGACCGGCGAAATTGTGGTCACCGCCACGAAGCGCTCAGAAAATCTGCAAAACGTCCCGATCAGCATCACCGCGATGACCAATCAGCAACTGTCACAGCATCAGGTCAGCGCCTTCGACGATTACGCCAAGATGCTGCCCTCAGTCAGTTTTCAGTCGTTCGGACCCAGCCAGTCGCAGATCAATATGCGCGGCATTACCTCGGGCGGGGACGGCGTATCGGTCGGCCCGCTGCCGACCGTAGGGCTTTATCTCGATGAAACCCCGTTGACCACGATCGCCAACGCGGTCGACCTGCATGTCTATGATCTGGAGCGGGTCGAGGCCTTGTCGGGCCCGCAGGGCACGCTCTATGGCGCCAGCTCGCTGGCGGGCACGCTGCGGCTGATCTCGGTCAAGCCTAAGCTCGGCAAGTGGGAGGGCGGCGTGGATGCCGAACTCAACAAATTCGGCCCCGGCAGTAGCGGCGGCAAGGTCGAGGGCTTCATCAACGTGCCGCTGGGCGACCATGTCGCGCTGCGGGCCAACGGTTTTTGGGAGCATGACGGCGGCTATATCAGCAACACCGCCGCCACCCGCACCTATCAGCGCACCCATTTCGACGCCCTGGGCAACGCAGTCAATTCGCCGCTGACGGTGAACAATGCGCCCTATGTGAAGCGCAATTTCAACACCGTCGATTCGGCGGGCGGGCGCGCCGCGCTGAAGGTCGATCTGGATGACAATTGGACGATCACCCCCACCGCGATCTATCAGCATCAGATCGCGCGCGGCACTTTCCTGTTCAACGATCCGACCAACCCTAATTACTCGGCGCCCTATGTGCCGGGGCAGGGTGCGTTGCAGGTCCATGATTTCACCCCCGACCGCAACCGTGATGAATGGTATCTCGCCTCGGCCACCTTGCAGGGCAAGGTTAGCGATTGGGATTTGACCTATTCGGGTTCCTATTTCGAACGGTGGACCGATAATACCGCCGATTATTCCTATTTCTCGGTAGCTTATGACAATCTCTCGCAGCTCGCCGCTCTGCCCGCGAACAACCCTTCCTACACCGCCAGCTATGCCGGTTACAGCTATCTGAAGGACTCGCTGGGCCACGATATCGACCCGACCCAAACCGTGCATGCCCACGACAAATACAGCAAGATGAGCCACGAGCTGCGCATCAGCTCGCCCGCCACCGACCGCGCGCGGCTGACCGCCGGGCTGTTCTTTCAACGCCAGACCGACAACCACATCGCCGATTACATCAACCCGGGCCTGCATACCGCCGTCGATCAGCCGGGGAGCCCGGTCTTCAGCTCGCCGCTGCCCGGTGCGCCGCAGGATGATGTCTATTATACCAATATCTACCGGATCGACCGCGACTATGCCGCCTTTGCCGAGGGCGCATTCGATATATTGCCGACCCTGACGCTCACCGCCGGCATTCGCGGCTTCAAGGCGCGTAACACGCTGGGCGGGTTCTCGGGCGGGCTGGGCGCGCTGAACCGGGTGGCCGGGGTCAACGCTTGCGCGGTGGTAACTGTGACGGCCTGCCCGAACGTCAAAGCGTCCTATTCGGAAAGCGGCGAGACCCATAAGGTCGGCCTGAAATGGCAGGCAACGCCCGCGAAGATGGTCTATCTGACCTATTCTACCGGCTTTCGCCCGGGCGGAAACAACCGCAATGCCTTTAACAATGGTCACGAACAGAATATCCCGCCGTTCCACTCTGATACGATCACCAATTACGAACTGGGCTTCAAGACGGCATGGCTCGACCGCAAGCTCTATATTGATGGCGCGGTGTTCGATGAGGAATGGCACAACGTCCAATACAGCCTGCCGGGCATCCTCGGCATATTCTATACCGTCAATGCCGGCAAAGCCCGGTCACGCGGCGCGGAGCTGCAGGTCAGCGTAAGGCCCGCGCCGGGCCTTTCGCTGATGGGCAATGCGACCTATATCGACGCCAAGCTGACCAGCGATTTCGTTACCAACGCCGGGGTTGTCCTGGCCCCTGCTGGCACGCGCCTGCCCATCACCGCCAAGTTCAAGGCCAATACCACCGCCCGCTATGACATGCATCTCGGCTTGATGAAGGCCTTCGTCCAGGCGGGCATGAATTATCAAACCGGCACAACCTCTTACCTGACGACCGGGGGCGAAGCGGTGCTGGGCCCGACCGATGGTTTCTCGACCTTCGATTTCTCCGCCGGCGTGGCGAAGGATCAATGGACCCTGTCGGCCTATATCACCAACGCCTTTGATGAGCGTGGCATCCTGTCAAAGAACAGTGCCTGCGCGCCTAGCATCTGCGGCCAATATGCGCGGCTATATCCGGCCAAGCCGCAGGAATTCGGAATCAAGACCGGCTATCGCTTCTGAGCGAGCGGTGAGGGGCGAAGCGATGCCAAGCTCGAACGGGCTGATGTCCAACCTGATCCCGCTTGCGGTGGTGGTGATCGTGATGCTGGTGCGGCTGCGCCGGGCCGATCGGCCGCGCCCGTTCAAGCCGAGGCGGCTGTGGGTGGTGCCGCTGCTCTATCTGGTGATGGTGGCTGCGTTGCTGGCGGTGCATCCGCCGGCGTGGCGCGGCTGGTTGCTGTTTGGCGCCGGGCTGGCGGTGGGGTCGGCGCTGGGCTGGCAGCGCGGCAAGCTGACCAGGATCGAACATGATCCGGTGACCGGCGGGCTGGTGATGCGGCAATCGCGCGCCGGACTGGTGCTGATCTTTGCGATTGTGGGCGTGCGGATGATCGCGCGGCAGGCGTTGCTGGGCTCGGACGCGCCCAATCCGCAGAGCCTGGGCACGGTGCTGTTGGTCACCGATACGATGCTGGGCTTTGCGCTGGGCTTTCTGGCGGTGCAGCGGGTGGAGATGGGCCTGCGGGCGCGGGCGATGTTGGCGGGAGCAACACGCTAAAAAGTGGGGACCGGTTTTTGGCATTCAGCATGCAACACCAAAAACCGAGAGCGGGCAGACGATTCGCATTTGCGCTGCCCGCTCCAGCCGGCCGATCACCGCGCCGCCGACTCATACTCACGCCCCGGCAGCCGCCGAAACCTC